>CAXMRP010000061.1:0-82602 GCA_964196155.1 uncultured Polyangiaceae bacterium | reverse complement strand
GTCCGACAGACTCAAGGACGCGTACCGCTTTCGCACGCCCTCGCTTCGAAATGTCGCCCTGACGGCGCCCTACGGCCACAACGGCGCCTACCCGACGCTTGAAGGGATCGTTCAACACCACCTGAACCCACGTCAGGCATTCGAGGAATGGGACAAGGCCCAGGCCAATCTGCCGGCCGTTCCCTGGTTGGCGGCGACGGATTTTCTGCCCTTTCAGGACCAGCGGGAACGGGCCCGCCTGAAAGCTGCGATCGACATAACGCCGCGCGACATGTCGGAGAGCGATGTCGGCGCGCTGATTGCGTTTCTGGGCAGTTTGACCGGAACAAAATCCGTGTCCGGGCGGCTCGGACGCCCGGCGGTGGTTCCAAGCGGGCTGGTGGTGGACTGATGGCGCGTATCTCAGTTGTGGGCATGGCCGTGGTCGACTTCATCCTGTCGGTCGACGAATTTCCAGCCGAAGCCAGGAAATTCACCGCAAGCGATGCCCTTATCGTCAGCGGCGGCTGCGCTGCCAATGCCGCCGTTGCCGTGCAGCGGCTTGGCGGGGAGGCAACATTGGCGGCACGTCTCGGCGACGACGCCATTGCTGATCTGATCCTTTCGGAACTGGCTGCCGAAGGTGTTCGAACTGACTTGATTGACAGGTCATCGGAAGGCCGGTCGTCGTTCTCATCGGTTCTTGTCGACAGCGCCGGCGCGCGACAGATCGTGAATTTCAGAGGCAGCGGACTGACCGAAAATATCGACTGGCTCGATCGCCTGCCGGCAGCAGATGCGGTCCTTGTCGATACCCGCTGGACCGCCGGGGCACTCGCCGCACTGGAGATCGCCAAAAATTGCGGCATTTTCGGAATTGTCGATGCGGAGGCGCCGATCGACCCGGCATTTCTGAATTGCGCTTCTCACGTGGCTTTTTCGCGCCACGGATTACTGTCTCTGACGTTAGAGACAGAGCTTGCGCGCGCGCTGAAGGACATAGGTCGCCAGGTACCGGGTTGGGCCTGCGTGACGGACGGCGAAAACGGCGTCTATTACGCCACTGACGCAGGGATCGAGCATGTCCCCGCCTTCAAGGTGCAGGCCCGGGACACGCTGGGCGCCGGCGATATCTGGCATGGCGCTTTCGCCTTGCGGCTTGCCGAAGGCGCCACCGAAGTCGAGGCCATCATATTTGCAAATGCCGCTGCGGCACTGAAATGCATGAAATTTGGTGGCCGATCAGGCTGCCCCGATCGCGCCGCGACGGAAATGTTTCTCAAGGAGAATTCGGCATGAACCTAACCCCGGGAAAATTATGGGGCCTTCGCCGCATGGCGGATGACAACGGCATATTTAAAATGACAGCCGTAGACCAGCGCCCGCCGATAAAGGAGCCGATCGCCCGCCATTTGGGTGTTGACGAAGCGCCCTGGGAACAGGTTGCGCGCTTCAAAGGCCTGCTGGTGGAAACTTTGCAGGCGCAAAGCACCGCGATGCTGCTAGATCCGCATTTTGCGATTCCGTACAGTCTGGATCGCCTGTCGCCGACTAAAGGCCTGGTCGTCACGTTGGAAGATTCGCTGTTTCAGGAAACCGACGACGGCCGCCTGTCCGCAATTATCGACGATTGGTCGGTCAACAAGATCAAACGAATGGGCGGCGACGCGGTCAAGGTGCTTGCGTGGTATCGGCCCGATGCCGGGGCAACGGTACTTCGGGTGCAACAGGATTACGTCAAGCGGATTGGCGAAGACTGCGCGCGCTATGACATTCCGTTCCTGTTCGAATTGCTGGTTTATCCGCTTGCCAGCGACACCGATCAAACCAAAGAATATGTCGAGATGCAGGGCAAAAAGGCGGACGATGTGCTTGCGTCCGTCGAAGAATTTGCCAAGCCCGATTACGGGATCGATGTGTTCAAGCTGGAAAGCCCGGTCAATGCCTCCGATGCCGACGGGTCGGCGGCAGTTCAGGTGTTGTTTGACGAAATGGGCAGTCTGGCTGGACGCCCCTGGGTGATGCTGTCGGCAGGGGCGGGCAAGGACGATTTTCGCCGAATTCTGAAACATGCTTTTCAAGCCGGAGCATCAGGTTTCCTGGCTGGCCGTGCGATCTGGCTCGATGCGTTCAACGCCTATCCTGACTGGGATCAGATCAAACAGAAACTGGAAGGAGAGTCTGCCGACTATTTGTCACAGATATCCGATTTGGCGGATCGAGAGGCGAAAAACTGGGCGGAACATTCCTGTTTCGGGGTCGATGGCGCCGCCTTTTCTCCGGCCGATGCGAAGTTCCGTCACTCTTACCAGTGTATGTAGGTCGCACCTGATGAAGATTGGTATTCTACCCCTGGCGCGCCCGACGTTCGACGTGGCGTTTGCGCAGGAAAAATTGTCCCGGATGCTAGCCGAACTAGAGCAAACCAGGCACCAGATTGTCGGATCGAAAGACCTGTTGTTTGACGAGCCCGCGACACGGGCGGCGATGGCGGATCTGCAAGGCAGCGCAATTGATCACCTGTTGATATTACAGGTGACCTTTACGGACGCATCAATGCCGGTCGCCGCCGCCGGGGCATTTGACCAGCCATTGTCAATTTGGGCGGTTCCCGAGCCCAGAATCGGCGGACGGCTGCGCCTCAACGCGTTTTGCGGCCTAAACCTTGCGAGCCACGCGCTTGGGTTGAACGGCAGGCCATTTTCTTGGCTGTATACTGATCCCGATAGCGACATTGGCGATGCGCTTGAGGCTCTGGTGACAGGTCGCCGGCCGCCGGCAAATCTGGAAGCGGCCCCGGCAGATGAGTTCTCGTCACCAGAAGGAAAACGCGTCGCCGATGCGATAAATGGCCGCCGCGTTGCCAGGATCGGCGACCATCCGGTTGGATTTGATACCTGCGCCTATTCACCTCAGCAGCTGCAAGATCTGGCCGGCGTTTCCGTCGACGAGCTGGGCATTGACGATCTTTTCGACGCTGCGCGCCAGGTGACGGATGCAGACGCAGATCAGGTTCGCGAGCTTGCGGATGCGACGCTTCACGGGTTGGCAGATGTCGATCAGATTGAGCTTGACCGGTCATTGCGTCTGAAAGCGGGGCTGGAAAGCATCCGCGCCCGCGGTGACTATGACGCTTTCGCCATTCGCTGCTGGCCCGAGACATTCACCGAATATGGCGGCGCCGTATGTGGGCCGGCATCGATGATGGGCGAGGCGAAAATTCCCTGCGCCTGCGAGGCAGACGTATACGGCGCGCTGACCCAGTTGATCTTGCAGGAAGCATCGGGCAGTCCGGTCTTTCTGACCGATCTTGTGGACATGGACATCAACGATGACACCGGGGTCGTCTGGCACTGCGGCCAGGCGCCGATTTCCATGTGTGATCCTGACGTGGCGGCCGCCGCGACAATTCACACCAACCGAAAAATGCCATTGCTGTACGAGTTTCCGCTAAAGGCCGGTGAAGTCACTTTTTTGCGAATATCGCAGTCGTTCAACAGGCCAAAAATGGTTCTGGGTTTCGGCCAGATACTAAAACGTCCGATGGCATTTACCGGCACTTCGGGTGTCGTACAATTTGAACGCCCGGTATCCGAAGTGCTGGACGACATCATTGCGTCCGGGCTGGAACATCACATGGCGCTTGCCTATGGCGATCACCGCACCACCCTGCGCGCGGTTGCGGCGGCGATGAACCTGCCCTTGTTGGAGATATGAGGTGATGCTGAAGTATGGGCTGATCGGGTCCGGCATGATGGGCCAGGAACATATCCGCAACCTCAATCTGCTGGACGGAGTGTCCGTTGTCGCGGTTGCGGATCCCGATGCCGGCATGCGGGCGCTGTCGGTCAAGACCTCTGGCGGAACAGCAAAGCCCTATGCCGATTACAACGAGATGTTGGCAGACGATATTTGTGATGCCTATGTCGTCGCTACACCCAACGACACCCACCACGCGATCCTGCTGAATCTACTTGCCACCGACAAACCCATCCTGTGTGAAAAGCCTCTTTGTACCACCGTCGCCGATTGTCAGGACGTGCTCAACAAAGCTGCAGGCAGGGCTGCCCCGATCTGGGTCGCGATGGAATATCGCTACATGCCGCCGGTCCAGCGGATGCTGGAGGAAATTACCAATGGCAGCATCGGCAGCCCGCGCATGATGGCAATCCGCGAACATCGCTATCCGTTTCTAGACAAAATCGGTAACTGGAACCGGTTTAACGCCCGCACCGGTGGAACTTTGGTCGAAAAATGCTGCCATTTTTGGGATCTGATGCGATTGACGCTGCAAAGCGATCCGGTGCGGATATTTGCCTCCGCAGGCGCCGATGTGAACCACATTGATGAATGCCATGCCGGCAAAAAACCGGACGTGATCGACAACGCATTCGTGACCGTTGAATTTGCCAGCGGGGCGCGGGGGATGCTGGATCTGTGCATGTTCGCCGAAGGCTCCTATTGGCAGGAAGTCATATCGGTCACCGGCACCAAAGCCCGGCTGGATGCCTGTGTTCCCGGACCGGCCCGGTTTTCCAGCAACGGAAAAGAGCGTGCCGCTCAAATTACATTGTCAGTTCGCGCCACCAGGACGAATGTAACCGAAACGATCAAGGTGGATGAAAACATTCTTCAGGCCGGGGATCACCACGGATCAAGCTACTTTCAGCACCAAAGGTTTCGCGATCTGATCCGCACCGGCCATGGCCAACCGGAGGTGACACTGCAAGACGGATTATGGTCCGTTCGTGTCGGGGAAGCGGCCGAGCTTTCTGCACGCACCGGTCAGCCGGTGGCTCTGGAATGACGGGGCTGGCCGGGCGCAATCTATTACCCCGATTTCCCCAGGCCGAGCCTCGGTCTGGCGAACCCTACTGGCAACACACCCACTATGCCTTCAGCAAGGACAATCGATGAACACTTATTCAGCCATGATGCAACAATCCAATCTGATCGGCGGCACCTGGTCCGATGCGGATTCCGGCGAGCAAATCCCGGTCACCAACCCTGCCACCAACGAGGTTATTGGCCACGTTCCAAATTGCGGGACCGACGAAACCAACCGGGCAATTGCAGCCGCCAAAAAGGCCTTTGCGACCTATTCCCGCACTGACCTGTCTTTTCGCGTTCGGCTTATGCATGATTTGCACGACGCACTGATGGACAATCAGGAAGCATTGGCCCTGCTTCTGACTGCCGAGCAAGGCAAACCTATATTTGAATCGCGCGGTGAGATCGCTATCGGCGCCGCCTATATCCGGTGGTTCGCCGAAGAGATCCGCCGCGCCAACGGTGAGATCGTGCCACCGCCGACCCGGGATCGACGCCTGCTGGTAACACGCCATGCCATCGGCGTGGTCGGTGCCATCACGCCCTGGAATTTCCCATCGTCCATGCTGGCGCGAAAACTCGGCCCGGCCCTTGCGGCGGGTTGCACGGTTGTCGCCAAACCCGCGTCTTCCACACCGTTTTCCGGCCTTGCATGGGGCAAGCTGGCGCGCGATGTCGGGTTTCCCGATGGGGTCTTGAACATCGTGACCGGGTCTGCGCGCGACATTGGCGGGGCCATTATGGCCAGCCCGGACGTGCGCAAAGTCACCTTTACCGGCTCTACCGAAGTCGGCAAAACATTGATCCGGCAATCGGCCGACACGGTCAAGAAAGTGTCGATGGAATTGGGTGGCAACGCACCGTTTATCGTTTTTGATGATGCCGATCTGGATGCGGCTATCGAAGGCGCAATGATTTCCAAGTACCGCAACATGGGCCAGACTTGTGTGTGCACCAACAGGTTCTTTGTGCAATCCGGTATTCACGATGTGTTCGTTGCCGGCTTGCGGGAAGCCACTTCCAGGCTGGTCGTCGGTAACGGCCTGAGCGACGGTGTAACCCAGGGCCCGCTGATAGATGACGCGGCCGTCGGCAAGGTCGAGGCATTTATTGCCGATGCGACCGGCAAGGGCGGCGATATCGTTCAGGGCGGCAAACGCCACGATCTGGGCGGCACTTTTTTTGAGCCAACGATCATCACCGGCGCCACCGACGAAATGCAATTTGCAACCGAAGAAATCTTTGGCCCCCTGGCGGCCATCTTCAAATTTGACAGCGAAGATCAGGCGATCGAAGCCGCAAACGCCACCGGGTACGGGCTTGCGGCCTATGCCTTCACCCGCGATGTCGGACGCGTATTTCGCCTGAACGACGAATTGGAATACGGGCTGATCGGTGTGAATTCGGGACTGATCACAACCGTCGAAGTACCCTTTGGCGGCCTGAAGGAAAGTGGCCTTGGCAAGGAAGGCGGCAGCCAGGGACTGGATGACTATCTTGAGACGAAATATGTCTGCATTGCGGGCGTAAGGTAATGATCCTGATCACGGAATTCATGGATACCGAAGCCGTTGACCGATTGTCTTCAGCGTTTGCGACAACCTATTCGCCCGATCTTGCCGATACCCAGGATAAGATACCGCAATTGCTTGGGGACGTCCGCGCCTTGATCGTGCGCAACCGCACCCAGGTAACAGCCGAACTGATTGCGGCTGCACCGAAATTGAAATGCGTTGGCAGGCTTGGCGTTGGGCTGGATAATATCGATCAGCAGGCGTGCAAGGCGCGTGAGATTGCGGTGATTCCGGCCACCGGCGCCAATAATTTGAGCGTTGCGGAATATGTGATTGCCAATGCGCTGATGCTGCTCAGAAACGCCTATCGGTCTGGTGGCGATATGCGCGCCGGAAAATGGCCGCGGACGGCCTGCGCCGGGCGCGAAATTTCGGGTAAAATTCTGGGGTTGGTCGGGTTCGGGGCGATCGCGCAGCAAACAGCGGTAATGGCCACGGCGCTTGGCATGAAAATCTGTGCCCATGATCCGTTTCTGGCAGCGGACCATCCGGCATGGGCGGGTGCACAATCGCTTGAACTGGAGAGTGTTCTGAAAACTGCCGATGTGATCAGTTTACATGTGCCGCTGACGCCGGACACGCGCCACCTGATTAACCGGCAAAGGCTTGCCGTGGTCAGGCCAGACGCAGTTCTGATCAATGCCGCACGCGGTGGTATTGTCGACGAGGACGCGCTGGCAGACAGCCTGCGCGCCGGCAAACTGGCCGGTGCGGCACTGGACGTTTTCGAAACCGAACCCTTGACGGCGCCGGCCGGCCAGAAGTTTCACGGAATCAAAAACCTGATTCTGACACCACATATCGCCGGCGTGACGGCAGAATCCAATATCCGTGTCAGCGCCCTGATCGCGGATAGCGTGCTTGAGCAATTGAATAATAACTGACCAATTCACCTGATAGGAGCCACAAGATGGCAAAGCAGATCGATCACAGGATTGTCGGCGACCTGATCGGCAATCAGATCAACTTCGTAACTTCGGTCCCCTGCAAACAGCTTGCCGGGGTGATCGAGGTGTTGGAGCAGACAGACGAAATCCTGCATGTCCCCTCCAACAAGGAAGACGAAGGCATGGGCCTGTGCGCAGGGGCGTATATGGGCGGCAAACGCCCCTGCATTGTTATGCAAAACACCGCCCTTGGCGTTGTGGTGAATACGCTGGCCACACTGATCCAGTATTATCAGATTCCACTGCCGATGCTGATCAGTTACCGTGGTGAAGTGGGCGAGCCGGTGGCCTGTCAGGTCGAAATGGCGCTGCATACGAAGGCACTGCTGAACCAGTTGCTTATTCCCAACTACCACTTCCACCATCCCGACCAGGTAGCTGAATTGCCCGGCATCCTGCGCCATTCACAAATGAGCAAAAAACCCGTCGCCATCCTGACAGATGCCAGTTTCTGGAGCGCTGCAACATGATCCGCAATGATATTTTGAAATCAATTGTCCCGGTAATCACTGACGAACTGGTTGTCTGCAACATTGGCGCGCCGAGCCAGGAATTGTTCGCTCTCGACGACCAGCCAAGCAATTTTTACATGCTCGGCACGATGGGCCTGTCATCTTCGATCGGCTTCGGACTGGCACTGGCGCAGGACAGGCCGGTTATTTCGATCGACGGCGACGGATCGGTGCTGACCAACCTGGCAACACTGTCCACGATAGCCAACAATGTGCGCGACAATTACATTTTGCTGATCATCGACAACGGCAGCTATGGCTCCACCGGGGATCAGCCGACCTATGCCGGGCGAAAAACTTCGCTGGCGGCTGTTGCAAAAGCCTGCGGGTGCGAGAACGTGGTGGAATGCGACGCCGTTGACACAGCCGACGCTTTGATGGCCGCGCTGCAGGCCGGTGAAATGACCATCATTGTCAGCAAGTGCGACTCTGGCAACGTCAAAGTCCCGGTAATTGACATGAACCCGATCGTCATCCGCGAACGGTTTATGACTGTAAGCGTACCGTGAGCTGTTTTTCGGCACGTGCCAATGGAGAGTTCAAACTGTCTGTCGGCAAGAAAAATCGGGAGTGTCAGCGAAGAACCGACTAATCGGCAAGACAGGGCAGACTACAGACGATTCAATAGATAGCGGCCGTAGTCCTCGGGATTGACCCCGCGATGGTCGGTCCAGACGGCCTTGCCCCTAGACCGCCGCCTGCTGGCTTTCATCCGCCATCAGGGGTGCCACGGGAACCTCAAGGGTCTGCAGGCTCAACGGGCTCGTCCCGGCAATTGTCCGGGTAATCGCATCGGCCAGCGTCCGGCCGGCGGAGCGAAAATCCTCGTTGATGACAAGAATGCCGGGGCGAAATTTTTTCAAAAAATCGAACGACTGTTTGCCGACAATATCGACGTCCTCGCCGACGATGAGGCCGGCCCGTTCGATGCCGGCGGTAACGGCAATGGCTGCTGTCGGGGCAGAGCAGACAAATCCGTCCGGCCGATACCGCGACCGCATCAGCCGAAAGACCTCCGTCTCGATATCAAAACTCTGACTGTCGATGGTCGCGCCGTGGACCGGGATTTCCATCAGGTCATACTGTTCCAGCGCCTGCTCAAATCCGACCGACGTGTGCCGGGCAAACATCAGCTGCGGCGGCGCGCCGATCAGTGCCAATCGTTGGCGGCCGCGCGCCGCAAGCAGATCCACCGCAAGCCGCGCATAGGCTTCATTGTCAAAATCGCAATAGGGATGATCGATCCCCATATCGGTCCGCCCGTGGGTGGCAAACGGCATGCCGTGTTCATGCAGATAGCGCACACGGGCGTCATCGGGTTCGGTACGCGACAGGATCACCCCGTCAGCTGAGCCGGTTTCCACGACATAGCGCACTGGCGCCAGCGCATCGCCCTCCGTATCATAAGGGGTGACAATCAAATGGTAGGGCGTATCGGCCAGGGTTTCGGACAGGCCGAACACCAGGCCCGGCGTCAAATCGAACGCTTCATCGCGCAAATCCAGAATGAGGCTGATGACATTCGTCTTGCCGGTGCGCAGCCGGACGCCGGCGCGGTTGGGCCGGTAGCCAATCTGCTTGGCTACCAGACGCACCCGCTCCTTCGTCGCCTCGGCGATATCGGGTGCATCGCTCAAGGCTCGCGACACGGTCGTCACCCCGAGCCCGGTCATGAAGGCGATATCCTTCAACGTCGGCCGCCCGCTGGCGGCCAGGCTCCGTTCGCCGTGGTCAGTGTCTCGGCCGCCGGCCGCTGTTCGCCGGGTTTTGTCTTTCGAAGAAGTCAAATTTTGTCCGTTCTTGTCGTCCGGATCAATTGCTGAGATCCGGACAGCATATGCTGCCACAACATATTGCCCGGAAAAAGCAAAATCTGAATCGTTTCAGGTATCCGCCGATATTCAGTCCAATTCTTGACCAAAAACATTAGCGCAAGGCGCAAGAATGCGCAGGGATGCAGTCACTTTTGCGCCTTTGGCAGCTCGTGCACGATAATAAATATTGAAGCTTGATTGGTAAAAAATGTGAAATATCAACACGATAGATTCTATAATTCGCTGACCGAGCTTGCGATATCTGGATATTTTCTGAATCGAAATACTCATTGATTTTTGCAAAATCCTGCAATAGCGTCGCAGCGCTAAATCGTTTTCGTAGGGAGGGAAACAATGAATTTTCGTACATTCGCAGCCGCATTGGCGGTAACAGTGGCGCTACCACTTACAACCGTCGCAAACGCAGTAGATCTGGAAGTCACCCACTGGTGGACATCCGGCGGTGAAGCGGCCGCGGTCGCAGAATTTGCCAAGGCATTCAATGCCGGTGGCGACAACTGGGTTGATGGCGCCATTGCTGGCTCCGGCGGCGTTGCCCGCCCGATCATTATCTCGCGGATCATTGGCGGCGACCCGATGGGCGCTACCCAGTTGAACCACGGCCGCCAGGCCGAAGAACTGGTCGAAGCCGGACTTATGCTCGACCTGACCGACATCGCCGAAGCCCAGGGCTGGCGCGATCTGGTCAACCCGGTACGCCTGCTGGACGGGTGTACACTGGATGGCAAAGTCTACTGTGTGCCGGTCAATATTCATTCGCCACAGTGGCTCTGGCTCAGCCATGCAGCCTATGAGAAGGCCGGTATCCCGGTGCCGACCGACTGGAATGAATTTGTAGCGGCGGCGCCGAAACTGCGTGAAGTGGGCATCGTTCCGCTGGCGATGGGGCAACAGCCCTGGCAGACCCAGTTGGCGTTTGACGCAATGATGTCGGCCATCGGCGGAACAGAATTGTACACGCAGATTCTGGCTGAAAAGAACGCCGAAGTTGCCGGCGGTCCGGAAGCGGCGAAGATCTTCGAAGCCTTTGGGGCAGCGCGTCAGCTTTCCGACGGCTCCAACGTCCAGGACTGGAACCAGGCAACCAATATGGTCATCACCGGAAAGGCCGGTGGCCAGATTCATGGTGACTGGGCGCAGGGTGAATTCCAGGTTGCCAAACAGGTCGCTGGCAAGGACTATTCCTGTCTTCCGGGCCTTGGGCTGCATGATGTGATCGCCACCGGTGGTGATGCGTTCTATTTCCCCAAGAATGACGATCCCGATGTGACCGCCGCGCAAAAACGCATGGCCACGCAGATGATCTCGAAAGAGGTCCAGGTCGCCTTCAACCTCAAGAAAGGCTCACTGCCTATCCGTGGTGACGTTGATCTTTCTGCAGCCAATGACTGCATGAAAAAAGGTCTGAAAATTCTTGCATCTGGAAACATTCTGCCAGATGGCGTGAACGTTTTGTCTGCCGACACGGCAGGTCAGATCCAGGATCTCATGGTTGAATTCTGGAACGACAAGAGCATCGCTCCGATGGATGCTCAGGCCCGTTACAAGGGCATTATCGCCGACGCTGACTAAACCGTTCACATGATCAATGCCGGCCCGGATTTGTCCGGGCCGGCACCCTCACAATATACCTTGTGCCCGGCACGGTTCGGCGCAATTGTCAGCACCAACCACCTGCACATAACGAACCTCTGGTCGGGGAGAGGTAAATGACGCAAACAGCGCGACCACCGCAATTGTTTCGGAATTTGAGCGCCAAGATCGCTGCCATTCCAATGGTAATGACTGCGATGGTGATTTTCGTCGGTTGCACGCTCTGGACGGTGGTCCACTCCTTCACCAAATCAAAGCTGCTACCACGGCTCGATTTCGTCGGGCTGGATCAATACGAACGCTTGTGGAGCCAGAACCGGTGGCTGATCTCGATCGAGAACCTGGCCATTTATGGCGCCTGCTCGATGATTTTTTCACTGACCATCGGCTTCCTCCTGGCGGCGCTTCTGGACCAGAAAATCCGTTTCGAAAATACCTTCCGGTCAATATTTCTCTACCCCTTTGCGCTCTCTTTCATTGTCACCGGACTGGTCTGGCAGTGGGTACTCAATCCCGAATTCGGTATTCAGCGGATTGTCCGTAACCTCGGCTTTGAGTCCTTTACATTCGATCCGCTCTATAACGCCGACATAGTGATTTACGGCATCCTGATCGCCGGCCTTTGGCAAGGCACGGGCCTGATCATGTGCCTGATGCTGGCTGGCCTGCGCGGTATCGACGAGGACATCTGGAAAGCCGCCCGCGTCGACGGCATACCGATGTGGAAGACCTATCTGTTCATTGTTATCCCGATGATGCGGCCGGTGTTCGTCACGACCCTTGTCATCATCGCTTCGGGCATTGTGCGGGTCTATGACCTGGTGGTGGCGCAGACCAATGGCGGACCGGGCATCGCCTCCGAAGTGCCGGCCAAATATGTCTACGACTATATGTTCCAGAACCAGAATCTGGGTCAGGGTTTCGCCGCCTCGACAATGATGCTGGTATCGGTTCTGGTCGTGCTGGTCCCCTGGGCCTATCTGGAATTTGGAGGCAAGAAAAAACATGGCTGATATGGCTATAGCTTCCAGCCGGACCGGCGGTCCCGACAGCCAAATGGACCCGGACGGGCCAAGAGGCGCAAAACCGCGAAAGAGGTTTTCGCGGCGCAATATATTTATCTACGGCACGCTGATCCTCGTATCCGTCTATTACCTGCTGCCGCTCTATGTGATGATCGTCACATCGCTGAAGGGCATGCCGGAAATTCGCCTCGGCAATGTTTTCGCACCGCCGGTGGAAATAACCTTCGAGCCGTGGGTGAAAGCCTGGGCCAAGGCCTGCACGGGTTTGAATTGCGATGGCCTGAGCCGGGGTTTCGGCAATTCGGTCCGCATCCTGATCCCCTCGGTGATCATTTCCATCGCCGTGGCATCGGTCAATGGTTATGCGCTCGCCAACTGGCGGTTCAAGGGCGCTGATATCTTTTTCACTATCCTGATTTTCGGGGCCTTTATCCCCTATCAGGTGATGATCTATCCGATCGTCATCATCTTGCGCGAGTTGGGCCTTTACACCAAGCTCGGTGGCCTGGTCATGGTGCACACGATTTTCGGCATGCCGATCCTGACCCTGCTGTTCCGAAATTATTTCACATCCGTGCCCGAGGAACTGTTCAAGGCGGCGCGCGTCGATGGTGCCGGGTTCTGGGGTATTTATTTCAAGATCATGCTGCCGATGTCTTTACCGATATTCGTTGTGGCGATCATCCTGCAGGTCACCGGCATCTGGAACGATTTCCTGTTTGGCGTGATCTACACCAAACCGGACAATTATCCGATGACCGTGCAGCTCAACAACATCGTCAACTCGGTGCAAGGCGTCAAAGAATACAACGTCAACATGGCCGCCACCATTTTGACCGGCCTGGTGCCCCTCGTGATCTACTTTATCTCCGGCAAACTGTTTGTCCGCGGCATCGCCGCCGGCGCCGTCAAGGGCTGACTTCATGCACAGTATATCCGTCAAGGACCTCACGCTGGATTTCGGGTCTGTCAATGTTCTCAACAAACTCAATATCGATATCAACGATGGCGAGTTTCTTGTTCTGCTCGGGCCCTCCGGTTGCGGAAAATCGACCCTCCTGAATTGCATCGCCGGCCTGCTCGATGCGACCGACGGCCAGATTTTCATCAAGGGCAAGAATGTCACCTGGGAAGAGCCCAAGGATCGCGGCATCGGCATGGTCTTTCAGTCCTACGCGCTCTATCCGCAAATGACGGTGCGGGGAAATCTGTCGTTCGGACTGAAGAACCAGCGCATGTCCAAGGCCGAGATTGAAGAGCGGGTCGCCCGCGCCGCCGGGATTTTGCAGATCGAGGCGTTGCTTCACCGCAAGCCTGCCGCACTGTCCGGCGGCCAGCGCCAGCGCGTTGCCATCGGCCGCGCCCTGGTGCGCGATGCCGATGTGTTTTTATTCGACGAGCCGCTGTCCAATCTCGATGCCAAACTGCGCTCCGAATTGCGGGTGGAACTGAAACGCCTGCACGCCCGGCTCGACAACACCATGGTCTATGTTACCCATGATCAGATCGAGGCGCTGACACTGGCCGACCGGATCGCGGTCATGCGTGACGGCATCATCCAGCAACTTGCACCGCCACAGGTTACCTACAACAAACCGGCCAACCGTTATGTCGCGGGTTTTCTCGGCTCGCCATCGATGAGCTTTCTCGACGGCGAAATGAAGACCGGCGATGACGGTATATATTTTGATCTCGGCGGCAAAAAGATCAGCATGAAGAACTATGATGGCGACGCCAGCGCGGCAATCGGCAAGCCAACGGTGCTCGGGGTGCGGCCTGAATATATCGCCATCAGCGACGCCGCGATTGCCGGCCGGACCGTCGAAGCCGTCATCGATATCGACGAACCCATGGGCGCCGACAGCCTGTTCTGGATGAAGATTGGCGACCAGCAGGTTTCAGTCCGGCTGCCTTCCGAGTTCGAGCACAAATCAGGCGAACCGGTGAACCTGGAATTCGATATCGGCAAGGCGTCCCTTTTCGACTCCCAATCCGAAGTGCGTCTTTAGTTCACGGGCAGGTCGAGGCAGAAAATCGCGGTGAACCAGGCCGCTGAAACAACCCGGGCCAGCATCAGGAATGGTTGCGGTAGAGGAAACGACAATGACGGATTTTTCATATCAGCTTTACAGCTCGCGCAATTCTCCGCCGCTATCGGCGACTTTTGCGATGCTGAAAGACCTTGGTTACAGGCAGGTTGAGGGCTTCGGCGGCCTTTACACCGACAATGCGGCGGTAGCCGGATTGCGCGGTCTTCTCGACGAGACCGGCCTTGAAATGCGCTCGGGCCATTTCGGTCTCGATCAGATCGAGGGCGATGTGGACCATGTTGTAAACGTCGCGCGCACCCTTGGCATGACCCACATTTTCTGTCCCCACCTGGCCGCCGACCAACGCCCCGGCGATGCCGCCGGATATGTCGAATTCGGCAAGCGGTTATATGCAGCTGGCGCGCCCTTTCGCGATGCCGGATTTGCCTTCGGCTGGCACAATCACGATTTTGAATTCGAGCCGCTGGCGGATGGTTCTCTGCCCATGGAGCGGATGTTTGAAGGTGCGCCCGACCTCACTTGGGAGGCCGACATTGCCTGGGTCGTCATGGGTGGCGGCGATCCCCTTGACTGGATTGCCAGACACGGCGACCGCATCGCCGCCGTCCACGTCAAGGACATTGCACCGACCGGCGAGTGCGTCGATGAAGACGGCTGGGCCGATATCGGCGAGGGCACGATGGATTGGGCCGGGCTGATGGCGGCGCTGCGCAAGACCCCGGCCGAACTGTTTGTCATGGAGCATGACAATCCCGGCGACGCGGCGCGATTTGCCCGGCGGTCGATTGCGGCGGCGAAAACCTACTGATCACGAATTTCGGCCTGCCACGAATCCCGAACTGATTGCGCGGCGACCGAAATTATCGGCCCCCAATATTATCGGTGTGTTGAAATCGATATTGAGAAACGGACAATGACATGAGCGACACATTTGGCATCGGCATCATCGGCTGCGGTAATATTTCCACGACCTATTTCAAACTGTCACCACTGTTCAAGGCGCTGGAAGTGCGCGCCTGTGCCGACATGAATGAGGCAGCCGCGCAAGCCCGCGCCGAGGAATTTGATGTTGATGCGCGCTCCGTCGAAGACCTTCTGGCCAGCGACGATATCGACATCGTCGTCAATCTCACCATTCCCGACGCCCACTATCCGGTGACGCGGCAGATCCTGGAAGCGGGCAAACATGCCTATTCCGAAAAACCGCTGACCCTGGCTGTCGATGACGCCAAGGCCCTTGCCGCGCTGGCGGCCGAGGCGGGAAAGCGCGTTGGCTCTGCGCCGGACACATTTTTGGGCGGCGCCCACCAGTTGGCCCGCCGGAAAATCGATGAGGGCGCCATCGGCGATGTTGTCGCCGGCACCTGTCATTTCATGTTTCACGGCATGGAGCACTGGCATCCCAATCCGGATTTTTTCTTTCTGCCCGGCGGCGGACCGGTCCTTGATATCGGCCCGTACTATATTGCCAACCTGATCAATCTTGTCGGGCCGGTCAAACGTGTGGCGGGGCTGGCAACGTCGGCCACCGCGACCCGGACAATCTCCAGCCAGCCGCGTGCCGGCGAGGTCATCCCGGTCAAGACCCCGACCAATATCCATGCGCTTCTGGAATTTACATCCGGTGCCACGATTACCCTGTCGGCAAGTTGGGATGTGTGGGCCCACGAACATGCCAATATGGAGCTTTATGGCCTGGACGGCTCGCTGTTCGTCCCCGATCCGAATTTTTTTGGCGGCACCGTGCGACTTTCCGGCCGCGATGGAAATATCGAACCGGTCGCCGATTGGGGTCATCCGTTCGGGGTCCCCAACGAGGAGCACAATGCCGTCAAATTGGCCAACTACCGCGCCGCCGGTCTGGCCGATATGGCGACCGGCATCAGCCAGGACCGCGATCACCGCTGTTCGCTGGAGCGCGCGCTGCACGCGGTCGACATCATGACTTCGATCCTGAAATCAGGCGAGACCGGCCAGTTTGTCGAACTGACCACCACCTGCACCCGGCCAACTGCCCTCGGCATCGATGAGGCCCGCGCGCTGATGCGCGATTAGGACGCTGAAGCGAGCCCGCACGCTCAACGCCAAAAGCGCATTGGATCATGCATTCCATTTTGCCCGCTTGATCCCGGCGGACTTATCGGCACATTCAACAAAACGGGAAAACACTGCGGCGTCACATGACCAGGCATTCGGCGCGCGCTGTTTAACAATGGATAAGGCCGGACCATGAAACTCGATGTCATCACCATTGGCCGTTCCTCGGTCGACCTTTACGGCGCGCAGGTCGGCGGCCGGCTGGAGGACATGGCTTCCTTCAACAAATATGTTGGCGGCTCGCCCACAAACATGGCAGTCGGCACCGCGCGACTGGGGCTGAAGTCGGGGCTGATCACCCGCGTCGGTGACGAGCACATGGGCCGGTATCTGCTGGAAGAACTGGCCCGCGAAGGCGTCGATATTGGCGGCATTACCACCGATCCGGATCGGCTGACGGCGCTGGTCATCCTCGGTATTCGCGACACCGAGCAGTTTCCGTTGATTTTCTATCGCGAAAACTGCGCTGACATGGCCCTGTCGGAAGACGATATCGATCCGGACTACATCGCCCGCGCCGGCTGCGTCACCGCGACCGGCACTCATCTCAGCCATCCGCGCACCGAGGCGGCGGTGTTGAAGGCCCTTACCCTTGCCCGCGAAAACGGCGCCCGGACGGCGCTCGACATCGATTATCGCCCCAATCTGTGGGGCCTTGCCGGCCACGGTGCCGGCGAGAAACGCTTTATCGAATCCGGCGCTGTCACCGCCAAACTGCAATCCACCTTGCACGTGTTCGATGTGATCGTCGGCACCGAGGAAGAGTTTTACATTGCCGGCGGCACCACCGACACCATCGCCGCCCTGCGCGCCGTGCGCGCCAAAAGTTCCGCAACGCTCATATGCAAGCGTGGCCCGATGGGCGCGTCGGCATTTGAGGGCGACATCCCCGACACGCTGGACGAAGGCAAGGCCGGGCCGGGATTTCCCATCGAAGTGTTCAACGTGCTGGGTGCCGGCGACGGCTTCATGTCCGGTTTGTTGCGTGGCTGGCTGCGCGATGAAACCTGGGAGACAACACTCACCTACGCCAATGCCTGCGGTGCCTTCGCTGTCTCCCGCCATGGCTGCGCGCCGGCCTATCCAAGCTGGGAAGAACTGAACTGGTTCCTGAAAAACGGCTCATCCGAGCGCGCCCTGCGCAAGGACAAGGATCTGGAACACATTCACTGGGCGACCAACCGGCATGGTGACTGGCCGGACTTGCGGGTCTTCGCTTTCGATCACCGCAGTCAGTTGGAAGACTTGGCAGGCGAAGTCGGCGCGGACCCGGACAAGATCGGCGAATTCAAGCAATTGTGCCTGCGGGCTGCAGAAAATGTGGCTTCGGGCAATCCAGGCTATGGCATTTTATGCGATCGCCGCCTCGGCCGCGATGCGCTTTATGCCGCCGCCGGCACCGGTCTGTGGATTGGCCGCCCGGTCGAATTGCCCGGGTCACGGCCCTTGCGTCTGGAAATCGGCCCGGACTTCGGAACGGACCTGTCCGAATGGCCGCTTGCCCATGTCGTCAAGGTTTTGTGCTTTTGCCATCCCGATGATGATCCGGCTATGGTCGCCGATCAGGATGCAACCCTGATCCGGCTTGCGGATGCCGCCCGCAAGAACGGTCTTGAATTTCTGCTGGAGGTGATCCCCTCGAAAGTCGGTCCGTGCGATGACGAATCAACCGCGCGCCTGATCCGTCATGTCTACGATCTCGGCATCCGGCCCGACTGGTGGAAGCTGGAGCCGATGAAAAACGATGCGGCCTGGGCCAACACCTGCGCCGCAGTCTCACAAGGCGACCCCTGGTGCCGGGGCATTGTCGTACTCGGCCTGGCGGCCTCCGAAGATCATTTGCGCGACAGTTTTACCGCCGCTGCCCGCCACGATCTGGTCAAGGGCTTTGCGGTTGGCCGCACCATTTTCGCCGATCCCGCCCGCGCCTGGCTGGCCGGTGATGTGGCGGACGGGGACGCAGTTCAGATGATGGCCGATCGCTATCAGCGCCTGTGCGCCATGTGGGACGATGCCCGCGCTGCGGCAAGGCAGGACATCTAGCGCGTTTTTCGCGATTATCGGATCACTCAAAACACGCTGTGTTTTTGTTTTTTCGCACATTTTTTTGTCGAAAAATCGATGACCGTGACCGCCGATGAAGCCCGGGGCAGCGCGGCCTTCAATCCGAATTGATTTGGTCTGTCGCGGCACTGCAGCCTAGCATTGGACCGATATTGGCAATTCGGAAGGGGTGTTGCGGGCGATGCGCGCTATTACATCGAAATCCGGCGCTGCGTTTTTCGCCGTTGCAGTCCTGGCGGCTGGTTTCGCCGCGCCCCCGACACACGCGGCCAACAGCCTATGTTTTGCCATCGCGCAGGCGCTTCCCGGCGCGCAATACGCCTCCCTGACGCCGGTCGCGATGGAATTGCCGACTGTTACCATCGAATATGCCGGCCATTCCACATTCCGGATTACCAGCGAGGCGGGCGTGACAATCGCCACCGATTATTCCGGCTATGCCGGTGTCGGCGACCCGCCGGACGTGGTGACCATGAACCGCGCCCACACGTCACATTTTACCGATCTTCCCGATCCGCGCATCCCCAATGTGCTTCGCGGTTGGGCCGAAGGCGGCGGTCCGGCAAAGCACGAACTGCAACTGGACGATGTCCTGATCCGCAATGTGCCGACCGATATTCGCCAGCTTGGCGCCATCGTGCCGTTCGGCAATTCCATCTTCATTTTCGAGATCGCCGGCCTGTGCATCGGCCATCTCGGGCACCTGCACCACATGCCTACCGAGGCGCACTATGCCGCGATCGGCCGGCTCGACGTCGTCATGGTGCCGGTCGATGGTACCCACACAATGGATGTGAATGCGATGATCCAGGTGCTCGATCGCTTGCGCGCCCGCATTGTCCTGCCGATGCATTATTTTGGCGAAGGAACATTGGGCCGCTTTTTGGCCGGCCTTCAGGCAACGTATGACATCAAGTTTTCCAAGGAGCGGAAACTGACCCTGACGATCGGCGATCTGCCGGCAAAGCAAACGGTCATGGTGCTGCGCTGATCCGGTGTTTGGCGAAAAACGCCCTACCCCAGAAGCAGCCCGTCATCGGCCAGCGCCTCGCCGCGGACTTTGGTGAACATTTCAAGCAGGTCGGCGACGTCCATGCCGGCGCGCTTTTCGCCTGCCACATCCAGCACGATCTCGCCCTGATGCAGCATCACCGTCCGTGACCCGCAGGCCAGCGCATCTTTCATCGAATGGGTGACCATCAGGATTGTCAGGTCGAACTCGTCATAGACCCGGTTGGTAAGGTCAATCACAAATGCCGCCATGCGCGGATCGAGTGCGGCTGTATGCTCATCGAGCAGCAAAATCCGGCTGTCGGCAAGCGTCGCCATGATCAGCGATACTGCCTGCCGCTGGCCGCCGGACAGGAGCCCGATCCGGTCGCCGAGCCGGTCTTCCAGACCCAGGCCAAGCACCCGGACCCGGTCGGCGAAACGCTCCCGGCTGGCATTGTTGACCGCCAGGCTCCAGCCCCGCCGCGCGCCACGCTGCTGCGCCAGCGCCAGATTTTCCTCGATCGTCAGCGAGGCGCAGGTGCCGGCCAGCGGATCCTGAAACACCCGCGCGGCAAAGTTTGCGCGCTTGTGCACCGGTTGCCGGGTCACATCGCGTCCGTCAATCGTCACGGTGCCCGATGTCGCCGGTGTCTCGCCGGACAAGACCCCGAGGAATGTTGATTTGCCGGCACCATTGGAACCGATGACCGTGACGAATTCACCGGTCGGCACGGCAAGATCGATACCGCGTAAGGCGTGGGTTTCCAGTACCGTGCCGGGGTTGAACACCAGCTTGATGCCGCTTGCCTCAATCATGCCCAATATCCGGTCATGACTTTGCCGCCTTCGCCGTCTGCCGCGCCGCGCGAATTTTCGGCATCACCAGCGCGCCGGCGACCAGCAGCGCGGTTACCAGATTGAGATCGGAGGCTTGCAGGCCGAAGGCCCCGGTCGATAGCGCAAAGGCAATCGCCAGCCGGTAGAGTATCGACCCGGCGATACAGGCAAACACCACGACAACCAACCGGGTGCTGCGAAACAAAGTCTCGCCGAGGATGACCGCGGCCAGGCCAACGACAATGGTGCCGACACCGGCCGTCACATCGGCAAATCCGTTGGTCTGGGCAAACAGCGACCCGCCGAGCGCCGCTAGCGCATTGGATATGGCCAGACCGGCATAGGTCAGCATCGCCGTGTTGCCGCCATTGGCCCGCACCATGCGGCTATTGACCCCGGTCGCCCGCATCGCCAGGCCAAAATCACTGTGCAGGAACCGGATAAGCAGGCCGGCGCACACAAAGGCGATCAGCCCGACAAAAATCGGCCGGGCATAGACGCTGATTTCGGTAAACCCGGCGATGGCATCCAGCACGGTCGGCTCATTCAACAGTGCGATATTCGGCCGGCCCATAATGCGGATATTGACCGAGAAGGCCGCGATCATCGTCAAGATACCGGCCAGAAGATGCAGGATACCGCAGCGGATCGCCAGAAATCCGGTTACAAGCCCGGTCATCCCGCCGGCAATAATCGCCATGCCCGTCGCCAGCCAGGGATTAACCCCGGCAACGATCGCCGCCGCCGACACCGCCGCGCCCATCGGAAAGCTGCCATCGACGGTCAGGTCGGGAAAATCGAGCACCCGGAAGGTGATATAGACCCCGAGCGCAACCAGACCATAGACCAGCCCGATTTCGATAGCGCCGAGAAAGGCAAACAGCGACATGCGCTCAGCGCCCGCTGAAGGAACCGGGGGCGGAAAGTCCGCCCCCGGCCTGTTGATTTAACTTTTTCATCAGGATCGATGCGACCAGTTTATTCGACGATCCGGGTTGCGTTCTTGGTCATCATCGCCGGGATTTTGACGCCGAGCATTTCGGCGGCCTTGGGATTGAGAACCAGATCGGACCCTTGGGCAATTTTTGCCGGGATACTTGCCGGATCGCCGCCATTGAGGATCGCCGCGACATAGTCGGCGGTCTGATAGCCGATCTGGTAATAGTCAAAGCCGAGCGCCGCGACAGCGCCCGAATCGACAAAGCTGGTTTCGCCCGCGATCACCGGTTTGCCGGCCTGGTTGGCTGCCGCGATCAACGCATCAATCGCCGTGGCGACGGTATTGTCGGTCATGGCGTAGAGCACATCGGCTTTCGATGCCGCGATCTGCGCCGCGCTCTTGATCTCCGAGCTTTTGGTCGCGGTCGCCTCGATCACGGTCAGATTGTGTGAGGGGGCGAAATGCTTGATCGCATTGACCAGCGACACCGAATTGGCTTCGCCCGGATTATAGACCAGGCCGATGGATTTGGCGGTCGGCACCAGATCGACGATCAGCGCCAGGTGCTGCTCGATCGGTGACATGTCGGAAAGCCCGGTGACATTGCCGCCTGGTGCGTCCATTGATGCAACCAGTTTGGCGCCGACCGGATCGGTCACGGCGGTAAACACCACCGGAATATCCTTGGTGGCGGCAGCCAGCGCCTGCGCCGTTGGCGTGGCGATGCCAACCAGCACGTCCGGCGCTTCGCCGACAAACTGCCGGGCAATCTGGGCGGCGATTGCCGGGTTGCCCTGCGCGGTCTGGAAAGTGAATTCCAGGTTTTTGCCTTCTTCGAAGCCGGCAGCTTTCAGGCCGTCCAGAAGACCCTTGCGGGCGGCATCTAGCGCCGGGTGCTCGACAATCTGGGAGACGGCGACTTTCTTCATGTCCTGGGCAAGCACCGGGCCGGCGGTAAGGGCAAAGGTGCCGATGGCGGTAAGGGCGCCAAGCGCGCCAAGGGCAATGACTGTTCTGCGTGTAATCATAAATTTCCTCCATTACGCGCCGGGTTACAACAAACAGCGCGCGATTGGCCTGTGTTTTACATCGCGAGTTGATATCCGGCAATCAGCGAGTGATGTAGTGAATTCACCGGCGCAATCGATGATCGCGCAATTTGTCTGGGTGCCGTCACAAGTGGCAAACCTACAGGTTAAGCGCGCTCACCGGCGTTGCCCGGCCAAACCCCCGCAACACATGGTCCCCCAGCGGCGTGAACGCACCCGAACACAAGGATGCGAATTGCCCGCTGGCGACGACCGTATGCCCAAGTTCCTTGGTGAGCGATTCAAGCCGCGCCACCTCATTGATCGCCGGTCCGATCGCGGTGAACTCCAGCCGGTCCGGCACACCGATATTGCCGAGCAGAAACTCGCCGGTATGCAGGCCGACCCCGTAGGCCAGCGGTTCGCCCAGACGCGGCTCAAGTTCCAGGTTCAACGTCGACACGGCTGTGTGGGCTTGCCGCGCCGCCTGCACCGCTTGATCGCAGGCTGTCGCCATCGCGTCTTCATTGTCGACGGGAAATATCGCCAGAACTGCGTCGCCGATCAAAAGCAGCACTTCGCCGCCTTCGGTGATAACCGATCCGGCAGTGACCTCGAAATAGCGATTGAGGATTTCCAGGAAAACTGACGGCTCAAGGCGCTCGGAAAGAACTGTGGAGTTGCGCAGGTCCGAATACCAGATCGCCCCGCGGATCGGCTCGGCATCGCCGCGGGTGATATGCCCCTTCAGTACCTGTTGCCCGGGCCGGTTGCCCAGATAGGTGGTCGCGACATTTTCGGCGATTTCCGCCTCGATGCGCATCTTGCAAGCGACGGCGAGGTAGCGCTGGATGTGTGTCAGATCGGCCAGTTCAGAATCTGAAAATCCCGTGTTCCGGTCGGCCAGCCACGATCCGATCAGGCCCGAAACGCCGGTGAGATCGAAGGCGATCAGAAACGCGAAGTAATCGGTCCCGCCCTTGTCGCGGAAATCCTCAAGGATCGGAAAATCGAGCATGGCGGTATCGCCGGTCAAACGACGCCGCATCACATCGACGTCGTGTTCCATCATGTGGAAGAACGGGCTTTTGCGGAATTCGTCGTTTGTCTGGATGCTGTGCAGATAGTTTTCGCGGGTCGCCGTGCCCTCAAGCCGCCAGGTGACGCCCGCCGCCTGATAGAGCGGATGAAGGGTCCGGAATGTGAAATGGGCGCGCAGTAGCGGATAGCCCAGCGCCCTCAGCCGTTTGCAACATCCCTCCAGAATTTCGGTGACCTCGGCACCTTCCAGGGCACACCGCATGAGCCAGCTGGTAATATTGTCCGCAAGTGCCGACCCGCCACCTGTCGTCGACCGTGGCGCCTGCGGCAGAAAACGCATGGCTGGCAAAACGTTATTCATGCGCAGGCCCTTTGTATCCTGGCGCGGCACGCCCGGGTGTGTGCCTCATTTGAGGCGCGCCAGAAGTTTCGATGTCGGATAGGAATCCGCCGGCATCCCGAGTTTCAATTGCGCGTCCTTGACCGCCGCCCGGGTTCTGGCGCCGATCACCCCGTCGATCTTGCCGACATCGTAGCCTCGGCTGGCAAGAATTTCTTGCAGTTGCTTGGTTTGCTGGAGCGACAGCGGCGTCACAGTTGCCTTGCCGGCACTTACTCTGGTTGTTCCGGCAAGCCGCGTTGCGAAGTAGGCCGCGGTTGTTGAATAGACAAACGACTGGTTCCACTTCAGGTAAACATCAAAGTTGCGGTAGGCGAGGAAGGCCGGACCATTGCGGCCCATCGGCAGGATCAGCGCAGTCGGCGTCTGGTCCGCCGGCAATTTGCCGGAAACCGGGCGCACGCCCCAATCCACCCATTGCGACCGGGGATGACGGATTGCAAGATCGGCCTGATCCCAGGGCAGGTTGTCCGGCACCCGCACTTCCTGCAACCACGGTTCACCGCGATGCCAGCCAAATTCGGCAAGCACATTGGCGGTAGAAGCCAGTGCATCGGGCGTGCTGCGAATAAGATTGCGCCGGCCATCGCCGTCATAGTCAACGGCACGTTCAAAATAGTCCGACGGCAGGAACTGCATCTGGCCCAATTCGCCTGCCCAGGCGCCGCGCATTTCCGCAATCGCCAGATCGCCCGCGTCCGCAAGCCGCAATGCGTCCATCAACTGCGGCCGAAATAATTCCGGTCGCCGGCAATCATGGGCCAGTGTCGCCAGCGCCCGGATCGTCGGAAAATCGCCGGTATTGCCTCCATAATCGGTTTCCAGGCCCCAGAATCCGGCGATCACCGGACCCGGCACGCCGAACTGATCCTCGATTTGCGAAAACAGTGATTTGTATTTCTTCAAATTGGCCCGGCCCTGATCGAGACGGTATTGCGCCACCATGCGGCTGGAAAACTGCAGGAAACTCTGGGCGAATACGCCCTGCTTGCGGTCCCGGTTAAGTACCGTTTGCGACGGCGATACGCCGTTCAATGCGGAATTGATCACCCGTTCTGAGACGCCGAGCGATGCCGCTTCCTGCCTGAAATCGGCAAGCCAGGCCGAGAACGAACCGCCACATTGTGCCGCCGCGGGCAACGGTGTGGCCGCAACAACCACCGCACAGACGAGGCTACCGCCGATCGTCCGCAACAGTTTGGATTTCAGGTGACGCATGGGTCGGATCTCCGTGCCAGATTGTTCCATCATATCGCCACGGTCTGCCACGACAATGTGTCGGCGGCAATTTGTTGGAGAGGACATTTTGGTATGGCGGTTCTGCAACCAAACCACAACCAAACGACAACCAAGCCATATTCGATGAACTCGATACCGGATATCACAACAATGCGCGCGGCAGTTGTGTCAGCAAATTTCGATGCTGATTAACCTCTGGAATAAAAACATCAATTATGTTAAACGATTATTAAGACTTATTAACGTGAGAATGTTAACCATAACGCGCCGATCCTTTGCCTCACTATCGCGTAGTTTAATCAAGGGTTGAGTATGGACACGGTTTCGGTTCGGGGTGCATCTGGCCAACTGGCCAGAAGTAAAATTGCAGACGGTAGTCGCCGCGAAGTGCCCGCTGTTCGGCGTAATTCAGTAAACGCGAAGCAAATTGGCAATACATCGATTGTTGTCTCTGACGATCCGTCATTTGTTGCTGATGGGCCAGCGATATTTACTACTGATAAAGTGCTTCGGACGCTTTCTCTGCCCTTTCCGGGCAACTACAGCCAATTGAATACCCGGCTTGAGCGCGACAATGCCACGCTCTGGTGCGAAATGCAGCCGCATGGCCCGCAAAGTTTTACGCCGGGACTACTGCACGATCTCAATCAGTTGCAACGCGCTATTCGCAAAGATAGTCTGGATAGCGCCGATTCCGGGCTTGATTATTATGTTCTGTGTTCGGCAAGTCCGGGGATATTCAACCTTGGTGGCGATCTGGGCTTGTTTGAGCAAGCAATCGTCAAGCGCGACAGGAATGCCCTTGTTCGCTACGCCCACGATTGCATCAATGTTCTTTACACCAACTATCTGAGTTTCGGCCGCCGGACGATCACCATCGGCCTGGTGGAAGGCGACGCGCTCGGTGGCGGATTTGAAGCCGCATTGTCCTGCGATGTGCTGATTGCCGAAGCTGGCACGAAATTTGGCCTTCCCGAGGTTTTGTTCAACCTTTTCCCCGGCATGGGGGCGTTTTCGATCCTGGGCCGGCAGCTGGGCCAGACTGCTGCTCGCGAAATCATCCAATCCGGTCGCATTTATCAGGCTGAGGAATTACGCCAGCGGGGCCTGGTTCACATGGTCGTTCCGCAAGGCGAAGGCCGGCAGGCGGTGCGCCAGTATATCGCGCGCAACCAGGGCCGTCACAACGCGCATTACGGGATGTATGAATCCGCCAGACGCGTGGCGCCGCTGGAATTCAGTGAACTGGTATCGGTGATCGATGTCTGGGTGGACTCAGCGCTGTGCCTGTCCAGCCGGGATCTACGGCGTATGCGCCGGATTATGAAGGCCCAGTCGACGTACCATACGACCTGACCAAAAGAGCTGCGAACACTTTCCGCGCTGGCCTACGTCGCTGGTGCTATGTGCGAAGCCCTGTGATGCGCCACCTGTTACACGGCAATATCTTGTTCCCTGTCGCCCTCCACCAGCCGCGCAAATGACCGCGATGCGATAACCGCCTCAAGCGCCGCCTTGAGCGTTTTGACGAATGCGGTGCACTCACTATCCGTGGCATCATCGCGGAGCAGGCCGGACTGGTGGCAAAGGCCGGCCAGGGCGATCGCTCCAACATTGGATGAGGTGCTTTTCAAGGCGTGGGCCTGATTGTGAAATTCGACCCAGTCGCGCCGGTCCAGTGACGTGGCAATCCGGTTAATCGTCCCGCGCGCCTCGCCGATGAACGAACTGACCACTTCGCAGGCAAAGGATTCGCCGCCGAGCTGTATCAGATCCGAGACAGCATCTTCGTCAACAGCCGGGCCATCCGTCAGGGCGCCGTCATCATTTGCCGCAATAATAATGGTGTCGGATTCCTGATCACTGGCCTGCGAGGGAACATCCGGCAGGCCAGCAGCATTCTGGATGGCATTCAGCAGATCGGGCGGATTAACCGGCTTTGTCAGGCAAGCGTTCATGCCGGCTTCGGTGCATGCCACCCGCATTTCATCACTGCCATCGGCCGTTAGTCCGATAACCGGCGTATCAGCGCGGCCCGTTTCCATCACCCGCAGATGCTTGGTCGCCTCAAGCCCGTTCATCACCGGCATGTTGACGTCCATCAACACCACGTCGCAACGCGTCTCGGTCAGTTGATCGAGCATCGCCTCGCCGTTTTCTGCAGTGAGTGTTTTGTGGCCGGCCATTTCAAGAATTTTGGTAACGACCATCCGGTTTGTCCGGTTGTCGTCTGCAACCAGGATCTTCAGGGACTTGCCAGCTTTGGCGATATAAGATTCCGTTGTGTGCGTATCGGCGGCGGTGGGCCGGGTATTGGCGGCCAACCTCAAAACCCGCGCGAATATTTCCGGGCCGGCGTCCGGTGACACATAGGAGAGGAACCGGTTCCGGTCGCCGATATCGGCCAGATGCGTATGCCCCTCCTGGTCAACCAGAATGATCGCAACATCAGCGTCGGGCAACGGCACATTGCCCCCAACAGTGGCTTTTGACCAACTGTCGTGATCAACAAGCAGGACAGGTTTGGTTGCGCCATTAGCGATGGCGGTGTCC
Source organism: uncultured Polyangiaceae bacterium (assembly GCA_964196155.1). GTDB lineage: Bacteria > Pseudomonadota > Alphaproteobacteria > Rhizobiales > Afifellaceae > CAXMRP01. The sequence goes on along the minus strand of CAXMRP010000061.1, from coordinate 55,064 downwards.
ACCATTGCCTGCGCCGCATCCAGATCGTCGGCAATCCGGGTGGCCGCATTGGCCGCGGACAGTGGATCGCTCAAAAGGCGGATAATCTCGGCGCGCCGCGATACCACGATTATCGATGGCCCGTCCGTGCTGGCGTTATTGGCCTGCGGTGGCCGGATTTCCAGCGGCAACTCGAACCAGAATGTTGTACCTTTGCCCGGCTCGCTTTCGACACCGATCGCACCCTTTTGCGCAATCGCAAGCTGCTTGGCCGTGGCAAGACCAAGCCCAGTGCCGCCATACTGGTCCAGAATTGTATCATCGGCCTGGGAGAAGGCTTCAAAGACCGTTTCCAAGGAATCTTCGGCGATCCCGATGCCGGTGTCGGCAACCTCAAAGCGAACGCGCGCCACGTCGTTTTTCGTTTCCACCAGATGGGCCAGGATATTTACGTTGCCCTCGGAGGTGAATTTGACCGCATTGCTGGCCAAATTGATGATGATCGCCTCAAGCGAACTGCGGCTGCCATGCACCATGTCCGGCACATCGGGCGCGATGGTCAGGCCGAGGCGGATTTGTTTCTTGTCTGCCGGGCTCTCCAACATGCTGGCGACATTGCCCAGCACCGTATCGAGGCTGAACGTCTCGGTCTTGATCGGCATACGGCCGGCTTCCAGGCGCGAAAAGTCCAAAATGGTGTCGATGAGCGAGTTCAGAGACTGCGCTGATTTTCGAACCGTCGACAGCATGTCGCGATGGGTCGGCCGGATATCGGAATTCAAAAGCAGGTCCGACATGCCGACAATGGCATGAAGCGGTGTGCGAAACTCGTGACTGATGCTGGCCAGGAAGCGGCTTTTTGCCTTGCTGGCGTGTTCCGCCGCTGCCTTGGCGCGATTCAAGTCCCGGATCAGCTTGGCGGCGTAGGTCGGAATAGCCGCCAGCCCGATAAACAGTCCGATCGCCAGTTGCGGGCTTGAATGCCAGAACGGCGTGTAAAAGAACATCAGGGTAAAGCCGATGAGACTGACAAACGTCGCGCCGAACTGAAACCGGTTGCCGAAACGAAATCCGTTGCCGAAGATGACCCACAGATAAACCGGAAACAAAATCGATGTCGATTGACCGCCGGCATGCAGGCAATAGGACAGGGAGCCCAGATCGATCAACATCGCCATGATGCGCCGTGGCGTCGATACTTCCGGGCGAAAAAACACCGATGCGAACAGGATGAGCCCGCCCAGGAAATAGGAACCGGAAAAGATATGGGCAGCATTCACGTCGGCGTTCTTGCCGATATTCTCCCAGGTCAGGTAGGCGAAGATCAAAAATCCGATGGCCAGCCGGTTCTTTGCCATCTCGAATTCGCCTGATAGCCGCAAAAGTGCGCGGCGCGAATGCGGTGCGTTCTCCGCTGAAGTCGAATGGGACAGATTAAGGTTCATCACCCGCTCACAGTATCAATTGGTGAACGGCGATTGGTGGTTGCATCTGGCTCAGCTTTGCTGAGATCGACCGGCGCCCGCTCGCTGACAAACGCCCGGAAAACATCGGCAGGCAGCGGCCGGCTGATCAAATGGCCCTGAATTTCGTCGCAGCCTTCTGCGATGAGCTTCTCGGCCTGCTCCGGCAATTCGACACCCTCGGCAACGATTTCAAGCTTGAGCGTGTGACCCAGATTGATCACCGCCCTGACGATGGCGCCATCGCTGGGATTGGTCAGCAGTGTGCGAATGAAACTCTGGTCGATTTTCAGGCGGTTGGCAGGGAAGCTGCGAATATAGGACAGGGACGAATAGCCGGTGCCAAAATCATCGATTGCAATGGAAACCCCCAGATCGCGGATATCGCGCATGATCCGCGCCGCCACGCCGGTATTTTGCATGACGATGCTTTCGGTCAGCTCCAGTTCCAGACAGGTCGGCGGCAGGCCGGTTTCATCGAGCGCCCGTTGGACCAGTTTCAAAACATTTTGCCGGCGAAACTGGATCGAAGATAGGTTGACGGCAACCCGCAGCGGCGATTTGCCGGGCTCTTGCCATGTCACCGCCTGCCGGCACGCTTCAAACAGCATCCATTCATTGATTTCCAGAATATCGCCATTGTCTTCCGCCAGCGGCAGGAACTTTGCCGGCATCAGCAGGTCTTCACCGCCCGTATCAAGGCGTACCAGCGCTTCGCCGCCGCTGATCTCTCCGGTAGCCAGCGTCACGAACGGCTGGAAATGGGCGACGAAATTACCTTTGTCCAATCCGGTCTTGATTTCCGCCTCAAGCGCCGCCTGATTGGCGGCTGCGGTTTTGATGTCCTCGGAGAACATGAACAGCGAATTTCGGCCGTTGGCCTTGGCCCGGTACATGGCAAGATCGGCGCTTTTTAGCAGTTCTTCAGCAGAGTTGCCGTCGGCCGGATGAATGGCGACACCAACGCTGCCGGTTGCATGCATGCTTGTCCCGTCAATATCGATGGGCTCTGACATGGTTTCGACAACGCGCTTGGCCAGTTCCTTGGCGTCTTCGGGCGAGGTGATATCCGTCTGGATAATGGCGAATTCATCGCCGCCCAGCCGGGCGACAGTGTCCACATCGCGAACGGTAAGCGCCAGCCGTTCCGCCACAACCTGCAACAGCTGGTCACCGGTATGATGGCCGCGCACGTCGTTGACATGTTTGAAATGGTCAAGATCCAGAAGGTGCAAGGCAAATTGCCGGTCGCCGCGCCGTGACCGCGCCAGTTCCCGGCGCATCTGGTCGTTGAGTTTGAAGCGGTTGGCCAGCCCTGTTAGCGCATCGAAATGGGCAAGTTCGTGAAGGTGCTGCTCGGTTTTCTTGCGCTCGGTAATATCGAGCGCCGTTGTCAGCACCGCCGTGACTTCACCTTCGGCATCGCAAAGCGGTGCCTTGGTAACCTGCATGACGCGCTCGTTACCCCTGCGCAGTTCGACGGTTTCCTCATGGGCCGGTAGCGATTTGCCGGTCTTGATGATGATCTCGTCGAGTGCCAGGTGCCGTGCCGCCAGTTCATTATCGAACACATCGGTAACCAGCCGGTTTTCAATTTCGTTGGCTTCCATGCCGCAGTAATTCGAGAAAGTGGCATTGACCAGCGTGAAGCGGCGGTTGCGATCGACAACGCAGATGATGGCGGGGACCGTGTCGACCACTTGCGCCAGGCGGGACTTGTTGTCGCGTACGATCTGGGCGCGGGACAACTCGCTGTTTTCCAGCTTGCGCTCCAGATCATTGGCCCAGCGGCGGATCGTCAGCTGCTGCTTGTGCATTTTCAACAGATTGCGGGCCCGGCATAAAAATTCATTGTGATCGACCGGATTGTTCAAAAAATCGGTGGCGCCGGCTTCAAGCGCTTCCAGCCGGCAGGCCTTGGCCTCCAGAACCGTCAGCACGATGATCGGAATATCAGCGCAGTCTTCCAGCGTGCGGAACTTGCGGATCAGTTCCACGCCGTTCATGACCGGCATATTGTAATCGGTAACCACCAGATCCGGGCGCTCGGCGCCCATTTCCGCGAACATATCGCCCGGGTGGATAAACGTGCGCACTTTAACCTGCGAATCGATGCTAAGCGCCAGGCGTTCAAGGATCCGCCTGTTCACTTGCTGGTCATCGACAATGTAGATCAGTGCCATTCCCATCCATCCCGCATTCGTCGCGCCCACAAATGCGACGGGTGCCTTTTTACCCGCGGGTGATTAATTAGCCGGAAATTTGTATTGGTGAATAAAGTAAAGGCAAATTTATAATTAATAAAAAATAACAATAACGAACATAATGTAGATCGGCTTAGTGTTATCAGATTAAATATGATGAATGAAATATTGTATTTATAGAATAAATTGTGAATGTTATTGAAATGTCAGCCTGGCGAACGTGCCAAATCGGTTCTCTCCGTAATCTTGATGCAGGTCAATGAGCACCTGCCGCCTTGTATGATTTGATTGACACAACGTCGCCGGATGCGCAGTGACGGGAACGCAAGCGGTGGAGTCGACATGATCAAACAAGCAGTACGCAGAATTTCATGGATGATCGCCATGGCTGGCCTTGCTGTCACCGCCGATACCGCCGGCGCGGCAGGCCGTATCGCCGAGGGTCAGGTCATTGCCCTGCGCTGGTGTGCGGCCTGTCATGTTGTCAGTCCGGATCAGAAAACGGCCAAAGCCGATGCGCCGGCATTTGCCACAATCGCCACCGGACTGGAAACAGACGCCGATCGCGCTGCGCTGGAATTATTCCTGGCCGATCCCCATCCGGTCATGCCGAACATGAACCTTGCGCGTCAGGAAGTTGCCGATCTGGTGGCCTATATTGCCGGCCTGCGCGCTGACGCCAATTGATCGAACCGATGCAAGGTCGTCGACCACTAATCCCCTATGCCAGCGGCGTCTCGCCCATTTCCAGATGCAGCGCCATTTCCGAATAGGGGTGGGCGAGGGCAACGTCCTCGTTGAGTTCGACGCCCAGCCCGGCCCGTTGCGGAACAAGGACATCGCCAGCTTCCCAAACCAGTAGCATGTCCAACAGGTCGGCATAAAACCCGTCCATCTTGCCGATGGATTCCAGGATCGGGAAATTCGGACTGCACGCGGCAAGCTGGATATTGGCGGCGGCCACCACCGGTCCGCAAAACAGATGCGGTGCGATCTGCACCGCTTCAAGACAAAACGGCGCGCCGAATGAGTGGCACACCGGCGCCGTGACCAGCGCAGGAGCGGCGATGGTTCTTCAAATTGCAACGTTGCAGGTCGGTTCCGGTTCGCAAAGACTTGCGATATTCAAGCCGACCGCCCGATCCTCAAACCGCTTCCAGCGCAATCGCAATGCCTTGACCAACGCCGATGCACATCGTAGCGAGCGCCAATCGCCCGCTGCGCTCGCGTAATTCAAGTGCGGCAGTTCCGGTAATCCGCGCCCCTGACGCACCCAGCGGATGACCCAACGCGATTGCCCCGCCATTGGGATTGACGTGATCGGCATCATCATCAATTCCCAGTTCGCGCAACACCGCCAGCCCTTGCGAGGCAAAGGCTTCGTTCAGCTCAATTACATCGAAATCCGATGGTGAAAGGCCAAGCCGCGCGCAGAGCTTTCTCGTTGCCGGCGCCGGGCCGATCCCCATGATCCGCGGCGGAACGCCGGCGGTCGCGCCGCCCATGACCCGGGCAATTGGCGTGAGGCCATGGGCTTTGGCCGCTTCGCCCGATGCGATGATCAGCGCCGCCGCGCCATCATTGATGCCTGAGGCATTGCCCGCCGTCACCGTGCCGCCGTCACGAAACGGCGTCCGAAGTTTGGCCAACCCTTCAAGTGTCGTTTCCGGGCGAAGATGCTCGTCGATTTCCACCATAATCGGATCACCGCGCCGCTGCGGTACCGCAACCGCAACAATCTCCTTGGCAAATCGACCCTTGTTCTGCGCCGCCGCCGCCCGCTGCTGGCTGCGCAAGGCAAACGCATCCTGATCGGCGCGGGAAACCGAATAGTCCGCGGCAACATTTTCCGCCGTCTCGGGCATGGAATCGACCCCGTGCGCCTGTCGCATCAGCGGATTAATGAGCCGCCAGCCAATGGTCGTGTCCTCAATTGTCGCCGTGCGGGAATAGGCGCTCTCGGCCTTCGGCATGACGAAGGGCGCCCGCGACATGCTTTCCACGCCGCCGGCGATGATCAAGTCCGCCTCGCCGGCGCGAATGGCCCGGGCCGCGGTGATGATCGCATCCATGCCTGACCCGCAAAGCCGGTTGATGGTCGCGCCCGGCACACTATCGGGCAAGCCGGCCAGAAGCGCCGACATTCGCGCGACATTGCGATTGTCTTCACCGGCCTGATTGGCGCAGCCGAAGATCACCTCATTTATTGCCGCCGGATCAAGGTCGTCATGCCGGGCCGCCAGCGCGCCGATTGCCACCGCACCCAGATCGTCCGGCCGGACGCCGCCCAGCGAACCGCCGAAGCGCCCGAACGGCGTGCGGACAAAGTCACAGATATAGGCATCAGTCATACGTGTTTGTCCTGTCCCAAATTCAGTGTCAGAGCCCAGCCTACTGGCCGTGCGCCGCCTTGGTGCGGGCATAAAGATCACGCAGCACTTGTAACTCTTCAACTGTCGGCGGCGGCGTCTCGGCGACCGTATCGGCGTATCGGATCGGCCAGCTCACCGTCTCCTCCATCTGTTCGCGGGTGGTTCCCGGATGCAGCGATGTGACGGTAAACTCCTTGCTTCCCGGGTCCGGCTTCCAGATCGCCAGATCGGTGATCAGCAGCGTCGGCCCGGCGGTGGCCAGGCCGAGCTTCTTGCGGTCATCGCCACCGGTGCCGTGCCCAAACGAGGTCATGAAATCAATTTTCTCGACAAATCCACGCCGCGACTGCTTCATCGTAATGTAAATCTGCCCAGAGGATGCGGCGATCTCCGGCGCGCCGCCCCCGCCGGGCAGCCTGACCTTCGGATGCGCATAGTCGCCGATCACTGTCGTATTGATATTGCCGAACCGGTCCAGTTGCGCCGCACTCAAAAAGCCGGTGGTTACGCGGCCACCTTGCAGCCAGTAGCGGAACATTTCCACCACCGAAACGGTGGTCAGCGCCGTTTCGCACAGCTCGCCATCGCCGATTGAAAGTGGCAGAACGAGGGGTTTTGTGTCAATCGTTCCGCTCTCGTAAATCAGCGTAATGTCCGGCGCATGGGTCAGCCGGGCGACATTGCAGGCTGCCGACGGTGCGCCGATGCCGACGAAACACACATCCTCATTGGTCAGCGCCCGCGAGGCAGTGATTGTCATCATCTCTGTTGCCGTGTGATCACTCATGGCCGCACATCCCTGAGGTTGGCCACCCGGCCGTCAAAGTCAGCCGGTGATGCCGCCATCACATTCTCCTCCATCCAGGCGAGGAAAACATCGCGGTCGGCCGATATCTTGTCCCACTCCAGATAGACCGCATTGTCGCGGGCGTAATAGCCTTGTGCATACGAAGGATGGGCGCCACCCGGCACATGGCAGATCGCCGAGACCGTCCAGTGCGGCAGGACGCAGCAATTGGGATGCACGTCGGACAGATCGTCAACGATCTCCTCTACCGTTACGATCGACCGCTTTGCCGACAGTACGGCTTCCTTCTGAACCGATATGATTCCTTCGATCAACACGTCACCACGCCGGCTGGCCTTCTGGGCGTGAATGACCGCCACATCAGGATTTACCGCGCGCACGGCGGCCAGTTCCTCGCCGGTAAAGGGGCAGGTGACTGATTGGATATCATCGTTCACTTTTGGCAGATCAGTACCCTTGTAGGCGCGCAGCACGCCGCAGGGCAGGCCGGCGGCGCCCGCTTCATAGGCATTGGCAAGGGCAGCGTGCGAGTGTTCGCAAATCTCCAGCGGACGCGGCCAGCCGGTTTCAATCGCATCGCGCATCCGCCGCAACAGGCCGACACCGGGATTGCCGGCATAGGAGAAGATAATTTTCTTCACCCGCCCCATGCCGATCAACTGGTCGTGCACGATATCCGGCGTCAGCCGGACCACAGTGAGATCGGTGATGCCTTGCCGGATGGTTTCGTGGACGGCGGCATGGGGGATGAGGTGGGTAAAGCCCTCAAAGGCCACGCAGTCGCCATCATGAATGTTCGCAGCGACAGCGTCGCCAAGCGGGATAAATTGCGCCATGGCTTAACTGCTAAAACCGGCGCGGCTCAAATGTCAAAGAAGACCGTTTCGTTTTCGCCCTGAAGGTGAATATCAAAGGTAACGACATCGCCGTCCCGTCGGCCGATCAGCGTGTCGACCCGGGCGCGATGTTCAATCCGCGCCAGAACCGGATCGGCGGCGTTGGCTGTCTCTTCGTCAGAAAAATACATCCGTGTGCTCAGGCCGATATTGATGCCCCGGGCGACAATCCAGAACGTCACATGCGGCGCCATCGGCTGCCCGTCCTTGAACGGTGCCTGTCCCGGCTTGATTGTCTCGAACATGAAGTGGCCGGTTTTCGAATCTGAGGCACAACGCCCAAAACCGGCAAAATGCGGATCGGCGGTGCCGCGCTGTTCCTGCGGGCTGGGATAAAGGCCAGCGGCATCGGCCTGCCAGATTTCCACCATCGCATCGGTCAATACCGCGCCGGCGCCATCGAAAATCCGGCCCGTGATGGTAATGCGCTCACCGACAGTCTCGCCATCAACCATGGCCGAGCCAAGATCGGTGTCAAAAACGCCCTCGATCCCGATGAAATTTGGCGTGCAGCCGATGTGGACGTAAGGCCCGGCAGTTTGCGACGGGCTTTCTTTCAACCGGTAAAGATCCTGGGTCATCAGTTGCCCTCCGTCCGGTTTTCAAAATAGGTCGACCGGCGGCCGCGCAACACCATGTCGAATTTGTAGGCCAGCGTATCCATCGGGATCGTGTTGTTCATGTCGAGCGGTGCAATCAACTGGTTGATCGCGTCCTGGCTGCGAATGGTCGTCAGGATCGGGCAGATCGGGATCAGTGGATCGCCTTCAAAATACATCTGCGTGATCAGCCGTTGCGCAAAGCCATTCCCGAATAGCGAAAAGTGGATATGGGCCGGCCGCCAGTCATTGACACCATTGGGCCAGGGATAGGGCCCCGGCTGGACGGTCCGAAACCGGTAGGACCCGTCGGCGGCGGTGATGGTGCGCCCGCAACCGCCGAAATTGGGGTCGAGCGGCGCCAGATAGGTTTCCTTCTTGTGGCGATACCGGCCACCGGCATTGGCTTGCCAGAATTCCACCAGCACGTCCGGAATGCCGCGGCCGTCTTCATCAAGGATGCGGCCATGAACAATGATGCGCGGTCCGATAGCCGCTTCGCCCGGTTCGGCGAAATTGTGGATGAGATCGTCATCCAGATCGCCAAGAATATTATGGCCGAACACCGGCCCGGTCATTTCCGAGATCGAATTGTCCAGCGACAGCAGCGCCTTTTGCGGCGAGCGCAGGATTGAAGTTTTGTATTGCGGCGCATAGGCCGGTGGATGCCAGTTCCGGTCGCGCTGGTAAAAAGACCCATGGGCTGGCGGCAGGTTTGTTTGATCACTCATTGGTCGTGTCCACCCCTCAAAGACGCTACATTCCGTCAATTAGCATGCGCGTATGTTTATTCGCCCATGTCGCGAATTGTCGCTTTCGCGATTTTGATAGCGCGATTGGCCGCCGGCACACCGGCATAGATCGCAACGTGCAAAAGCGCCTCGGCGATATCATCGGCGCTGGCGCCGGTATTGGCGCTCGCCCGCACGTGCATGGCCACTTCCTCATCGTGACCAAGGGCGGCCAGAAGCGCGATCGTGATCAGGCTGCGCTCACGCTTTGTCAGTCCCGGCCGCGACCAGACCGAACCCCATGCGCCCTCGGTGATCAGGCTCTGGAAGGCTTCATCGAACGGCGTCGTATTGGCAATCGCCTTGTCCACATGCGCATCGCCCAGAACAGAGCGCCGGGTCGCAATTCCGGTCGCGTGGCTGTCTGTTCCATCACTCATCCTGCAATGCCCCTTGATCTTCGCCCTTGCCGGTCAAACTACATGGTTCAACGCGAGAATGAAGCCTGTGGGCGGTGATGTAAATGAGCGCGCTCGCCAGCATGTTCGACACCACGCTGGCCGACGGACCGGCTTTTCCACCAGCAGCGCAAGGGGCCGGTTACAATATTGCCGGCGATTACAGGGGATCTGCATGTTGCGAAAGAAGATGGTGCGTCCTATTTGGATCGGGAGGCGCTGCATTCGCGCAATCTGGCATCGCACATTCGCAATCATATCGGGATATTGACCCTTGAGTGAGACCCACAGCACGCTCGTTATTCTGGGATCCGGCCCTGCCGGCCTGACCGCCGCCATCTATGCCGCCCGTGCCGGCCTGAAACCCGTGCTTATTTGCGGTCTGGAACCCGGCGGCCAACTGACCACGACAACCGATGTGGAAAACTATCCCGGCTTTGCCGACGTCATTCAGGGGCCGTGGCTCGTGGAGGAGATGGAAAAGCAGGCGGTCAAGGTCGGAACCGAGACGATCAGCGATATTATCACCGATGTCGATCTGACCGTGCGGCCGTTTCGGCTGACTGGCGATACCGGCGCGATCTACACTTGCGATACGCTGGTCATTGCGACCGGCGCACAGGCGCGCTGGCTGGGCCTGCCGTCGGAAGACACATTTCGCGGCTTCGGCGCGTCGGCCTGTGCCACCTGCGACGGGTTTTTCTATCGCGGCAAGCCAGTTGCGGTAATCGGCGGCGGCAACACGGCGGTTGAAGAAGCGCTGTACCTGACCAACCACACCGATCAGGTGACCGTCATTCATCGCCGCGACGCCCTGCGCGCGGAGAAAATCCTTCAGGACCGGCTGTTTGCCAATCCGTCCATCACCGTCCTGTGGAACAAGGTGGTGGAGGAATTTGTCGGCTCCGAAGGTATTCCGCCCAGCCTGACCGGACTAAAACTGAGCGATACAATCACCGGGGAAACCACCGATCTGGTCGTCGATGGTGCCTTTGTTGCCATTGGTCACGACCCGGCGACAGCGCTGTTCAAGGGCAAGCTCGATATGGACGCGCACGGCTATATCGCCACGAAGCCCGGGACCACACAGACATCGGTTCCCGGCGTCTTTGCCGCCGGCGATGTTCAGGACAAAATCTACCGCCAGGCGGTAACGGCGGCGGGAACCGGCTGCATGGCGGCCCTTGATGCAGAAAAATACCTGGCCGAAGGCGCAATCGCGCAGGCTGCGGAATAAGAGCGTGGGTCACGGCACTTTGTGCATTTTCTGAAGCGCAGGCATTCTGATTTCTTGTATGAAATTGTTTCATTTCAATAGGGTAGGGCGGGCGGCTGATTTTTCCAAAGAGCAGATTGAATCAATTTCTCTGCCTGTTGACTCAGAAAATCAGTCCGGGTCGGCCGGTTTCCGGATATCCGGGTTATTGCCATGATCGACGGCTGGACGCTATTATGGCCAGGCATAGAAGGATCAGACGATAGTGGCGGGCGCAATGAACGATCTGGGTGCAATAATGCCGCAGACATTGGCTCCGGTTTGCGAGCATTGTGCCATTCGCCATCGCTCGATCTGCGGTGCGCTCAGTCCCAGTGAGATCAACGATCTCAATTCAATCGCCGTGCGCCGCAGATACACGGCCGGCCAGACTGTTCACTGGCAGGAAGAAGAAGTTACCGCGCTCGGCAACATTATCAGCGGTGTCCTGAAAATGACCCGCACCATGGAAGATGGCCGCCAGCAGATTGTCGGTCTGTTGTTTCCGAGCGATTTTCTTGGCCGCACCTTCTCCGACCGCGCCGCGTCCAACGTTGAAGCGGCATCCGACGTTGAGATATGCACCTTTCCCCGCGCCCGGTTTGAAGCGCTTTTGCAACGATACCCGGATCTGGAATCGCGCCTTTTGGCCCACACGCTGGATGAACTGGACGCCGCCCGGGAATGGATGTTGTTGCTGGGCCGCAAGTCGGCAGCGGAAAAAGTTGCGACATTCCTCCTGCATCTGGCCCGGCGGCGGGTCCAGATCGGATGTGGCCACAGCACATTCGGCGACAAAGACGCCGACGATGATCAGCCAATCCATTTTGAACTGCCGATGACCCGCGCCGATATGGCCGATTATCTTGGTCTGACGATCGAGACCGTGAGCCGCCAGATGACCCGGCTGAAAAAGGCAGGCATTATCGATGTTGCCAACAACCGCTCAATCACGGTCGATAGCCGCGCAGCACTGGAGCGCGCCTCGGGCGATTAAAGCGCATCCCGAAAAGTGGTCACCGGTTTTCGGACAAGATGCGCGCTGACATAAAAGCGCATCCCGAAAAGTGGGCTGGGATTGCTCCCGAACCTCGCCTATTGTCGCGGCTCAGCCTTGCCGCACAGGCCGCGCAGCAGCGTTCGGACATCAGGCGAATGCGATTGCCCGTTTGACGCTGCATCGGCCTCTTTTTGCGCCCGGCCGACGGCGGAGCGGTTCTTGATCATCACCTTTGCCAGTTTTCCCAGTGATTCGGTGTCGAGCCGGGCCCGGGCAAGCGGCAGCACGACCCGGTTTTCCCATTCGATGTGCCGGCGATAGGCTTCGAAAAAGCCGCGCAGCATGTAACCGACCATATTGGGATTGTCTGGTTGCCGCCCGGCGGCGATGGCCTCCAGAACCGGCACCAGCTCATGGGAATTGGCTTCATCGCCCAGATGATCCTCCTCAAGCCGGGCGAGGATCTCTGTCGTCTCATTGTCATCACAGGCCGCCCGCAACAGCGGGAACAGCCCGTACTCCTCATCGGCATGATGAAGCGGCAGATCGATTTTCAGCGCAGACGCCGCCCGCGCGCACTGGTCCGGGCTGACCGATGCGGGCAGCGCGTCGGCAATCGTTTCAAGCAGATCGCACAGCGCTGCATGCAAGTCGTGTTCGGCCCTAATGACCTTCAAGGGTTCCATGATCCGACAATCACTGAGTTCGCGCCAAACAACTTTGACACAGATCAAAGCCAGGCACAGGATGTGTTGGGATATCGCCGTCAGATCACGGGCGCCGCCGCGATCACCGGACGGGGTGCGAATCTGTCACAGTGCGATTCTGTCGCAGTGTACGAGTCGGTTATCTTATGCACCTGTGCGCACGGCACATAACCGGCGGATCGACCCGCGGGTCGAATTAATTCGATAGGGGAAATTCATGGGTCGCATGGTCAATGCGGGATTGTTCGGATTGCTGGCGCTTGTCGCCCTTTTGGCCTTCGCCAAGGCGGAAGATGCGCTGTTTGGTTTTCATGCGCTGATCTTCATGATAGCTGCGCTGATCGCCGCTGCGGTCGCCCTCCGTCGCTTGAAATTCGATGCCGACGGCAATGTTGTCACCACCGCCGCCGATGATGGGTTCTATCTCGACGGTGTCGTGCGCGCCGGCCTTATCGCCACGGTATTTTGGGGTGTGGTCGGATTTCTTGTTGGTGTCGTGATCGCTTCCCAACTGGCTTTTCCCGCACTCAACCTTGATTATTCCTTCGCAACATTTGGTCGCATTCGTCCCCTCCATACTTCCGCGGTCGTGTTTGCGTTCGGCGGCAATGCCTTGATCATGACGAGTTTTTATGTCGTGCAGCGCACCTGCCGGGCCCGCCTGGCGCTCGGCAACGCCGCCTGGTTTGTGTTCTGGGGTTATCAGCTGTTTATCGTGCTGGCCGCCACCGGCTACCTGCTTGGCGTCACCCAGTCGCGCGAATATGCCGAGCCGGAATGGTATGTCGATATTTGGCTGACTATTGTCTGGGTCGTCTACCTGCTGGTCTTCCTTGGTACGCTGCTGAAGCGCAAGGAACCGCACATTTATGTCGCCAACTGGTTCTACCTCGCCTTCATCGTCACCATCGCCATGTTGCACATTGTCAACAATCTGGCGGTCCCCGTGTCGTTCTTCGGCTCCAAGAGCTACAGCCTGTTCGCCGGCACTCAGGACGCCCTCACCCAGTGGTGGTACGGCCACAATGCAGTCGGCTTCTTCCTGACTGCCGGTTTCCTCGGCATGATGTATTATTTCGTGCCCAAGCAGGCCGATCGCCCCGTCTATTCCTACCGCCTGTCGATCGTCCATTTCTGGTCACTGATTTTCCTCTACATCTGGGCCGGACCGCACCATCTGCACTACACCGCGCTGCCCGATTGGGCGCAGACGCTGGGCATGGTCTTTTCCATCATGCTGTGGATGCCTTCATGGGGTGGCATGATCAACGGCCTGATGACTCTGTCCGGGGCCTGGGACAAGCTGCGCACCGATCCGGTATTGCGGATGATGGTGCTGGCCATCGCATTTTACGGCATGTCGACCTTCGAAGGGCCGATGATGGCGATCAAGGCGGTCAATTCGCTCAGCCACTATACCGACTGGACCATCGGTCACGTCCATTCCGGCGCGCTGGGCTGGGTTGGCATGATTTCGTTTGGCGCGGTTTACTTCCTGACACCGCGTTTGTGGAACCGCGAACGTCTCTACAGCTACCGGCTGGTCAACTGGCACTTCTGGTTCGCGACCCTGGGTATCGTTCTTTACGCCTCGGCCATGTGGGTTTCAGGCATCACCCAAGGGCTGATGTGGCGTGAATATGATGAGCAGGGTTTCCTGGTCTATTCCTTCGCCGAATCTGTCGGCGCCATGTACCCCTACTACGTGATCCGTGCTGTCGGCGGGCTTCTTTACCTGGCCGGCGGACTGGTCATGGTCTGGAACGTTTATCAGACGATTGCCGGCAGGATTCGGACCGAAGAACCGATGGGCGGCGGCGCGCCAGCGCCCGCAGCCGCGTGACCGGAGGCAGCATTCATGATTGACCATTCAAAAATCGAAACCAACGCGACACTGCTCATGGTGTTGTCACTGGTCGTTGTCTCCATCGGCGGCATCGTTGAGATTGCGCCGCTGTTTTATCTGGAAAACACAATCGAGAAGGTGAACGGTATGCGGCCTTATTCACCGCTCGAACTGAAAGGGCGCAACGTCTATATCCGCGAGGGCTGCTACACCTGCCATTCACAGATGATCCGGCCCTTCCGTGACGAGGTTGAACGCTACGGTCCCTATTCGCTCGCTGCCGAAAGCATGTACGACCATCCCTTCCAGTGGGGCTCCAAGCGCACCGGGCCGGATCTTGCCCGCGTCGGCGATCGTTATTCCGACGACTGGCATGTCCGCCATCTGATCAATCCACGCTCTGTGGTGCCTGAATCGGTCATGCCCAAATACAGCTTCCTTCTCGATGCCGACCTGAAAACCAGCGACATGGCCGGGCACCTGAAGGCCAACGCCAGGGTTGGCGTACCCTATGATGAGGCGATGATCGCCGCGGCCCGCGCCGATCTGATGGCGCAGGGCGATCCAGATGCCGACACCGAAGGGTTGGAGGCACGTTATCCGAAGATCAACATTCGCGATTTCGATGGCCAACCCGGCCGGCTGACAGAAATGGACGCGCTCGTCTCCTATCTGCAAATGCTCGGCACATTGGTGGATTTCACCACCTACGAGCCGGCGCAGAACTATCGCTAGGGGCGCGTCATGACCGACCCAACAACCTACGAAACCCTTCGCCAGTTTGCCGACAGCTGGATGCTTTTGGCCTTGGTATTGTTCTTCGTTGGCGTGGTGATGTTCGTATTCCGGCGAGGCTCAAAGCGCAGCTACGATGACGCCAGCCGCATTCCATTCAAGGACGAGGACTGATCATGGCAGACGAACGCCACGTCGATGAATTCACCGGTACGCAAACAACCGGCCACGAGTGGGACGGCATTCGCGAACTGGATACGCCGATGCCGCGCTGGTGGCTGTGGACCTTTTACGCCACCTGCATCTGGGCGCTGGCTTATGTATTTTTCTATCCGGCCATTCCGCTGATCAGTAAATCCACCACCGGCCTTTTGGGTTATTCCAGCCGACAGAAGGTCGATTCCGAGATGATGGCGGTTGCCGAATCCCAAGCCGGCATGATCCAGAAAATTTCCGACATGTCGCTGGCCGACATTCGCGCCGATGACGAGTTGCAGCGCTTTGCCGCGGCCGGCGGCCGTTCGGCTTTTCTGGTCAATTGTTCCCAGTGCCACGGATCCGGCGCGTCTGGCGCGGAAGGCTATCCCAACCTCAATGACGATGAATGGATCTGGGGCGGCACGCTGGAGGCCATCGAGACCACAATTCGTCACGGCATCCGTTTTGATGTCGACGACGATACGCGGCTTTCCGAAATGCCTTCATTTGGCGCCGACGAGCTTTTGGCCGGCGAAGAAATCGCGCAAGCCACCGAATATGTGCTCAAGCTGGCGGGCATCGACCATGACGCGACACTGGCCGAAGCCGGTGCGGAAATCTATACGGACAATTGTGAAGCATGCCATGGTGCCGACGGTGGTGGTGACCGCGAACAGGGCGCGCCCGCCTTGCGGGATGCGATCTGGCTCTATGGCGGTAACCGCGAACTGGTGACAGCCCAGATCATGCGGCCCCGTCACGGCGTCATGCCGGCCTGGGGCAGCCGCCTCGATCCGGCGACCATCAAGCAACTGGCCATCTATATTCATGGCCTAGGTGGCGGCCAGTAGGGCGAAACAATCAAATACCGCCCGGCGATACCCCAGGACGGAGGCGCAAGCGATGACCCGGTCGGATGAGAATGCGCCCGACAGTGCTGCCGATGCATTGACCGGTATAAGATCGGTGTCCGTGACTTCCGGCGGCGGCATGGCCGTTGCGCCGGTGGAGCAATTTGACGTTGCGGCCGTCAACACCGGCGAAAAACCGGCCATGTACAAGGGTCGCGAACCGATCTATCCGCGGCGGGTTTCGGGCACATTCCGGTCCCTCAAATGGTGGATCATGGGCATCGCGCTGGCGATCTACTATCTGACGCCATGGTTGCGCTGGGACCGTGGCGAATTTGCTCCCGATCAGGCCGTGCTGATCGATGTCGCCAACCGGCGCTTCTATTTCTTTTTCATCGAGATATGGCCGCAGGAATTTTATTATGTCGCTGGCCTGCTGATCATGGCCGGCGTTGGCCTGTTTCTGGTCACCTCCACAGTTGGCCGGGCCTGGTGCGGTTATGCCTGCCCGCAGACCGTGTGGACGGATCTGTTCGTCTGGGTCGAGCGCTTTGTCGAAGGCGACCGCAATGCCCGCATGCGTCTGGATGCTGCGCCCTGGACGGCCGGCAAAATCCGCAAGAAAGTCACCGTCCATGTCATCTGGCTGATTGTTGCCTTTGCAACCGGCGGCGCCTGGATATTCTATTTCGCCGATGCGCCGACGCTGGCCCGGGATTTTTTCACATTTCAGGCGCCGACAATCGCCTATGCCACTGTTGCTGTCCTTACCTTCACCACATACACGCTTGGCGGTATCCTGCGCGAGCAGGTGTGCACCTATATGTGTCCGTGGCCGCGCATTCAGGCCGCGATGATGGACGAGTACTCCCTCACCGTGACCTACAACGACTGGCGCGGCGAGCCCCGCTCCCGGCACCGCAAAAAGGCGCTGCGTGACGGATTGGATGTCGGCGATTGTGTCGATTGCAACGCTTGTGTCGCCGTTTGCCCGACCGGCATCGACATTCGCGATGGCCAACAGCTGCAATGCATCACCTGTGCGCTGTGTATCGATGCCTGCGACACGGTGATGGCAAAGATCGGCCTGGACAAGGGCCTGATCAACTATGCCACCTTGAAGGATTATGAGGCCAACAAGGCCGACGAACCCGCGCCGACCACCTGGCGGTCGTTCCTGAGGCCCCGCACGGCACTTTATTTCGGTTTATGGTCGCTGATCGGGCTGGTCATGCTCACCTCGCTGATGACCCGCTCGCGGCTCGACGTCAATCTGCTTCACGACCGCAATCCGGTCTTTGTGCAACTGGCTGACGGCGCCATCCGCAACGGCTATACGCTGAAGATTCTGAACATGGTGCCCCAGCCCCATTCCTATGTTGTGGCTCTGGACGGATTGCCGGGCGCGGCCATGTGGATCGCTTCGGACGATGCCGCACCGGCGCAAATCCTCAACCTCGATGTCGGGCCGGATCAGGCCGGAACATACAAGATTCTGGTGCGAACCGAGGCCGGCGCAATGACCTCGAAGTCGCAAAAATTCAATTTCCTGATCACGCAAACCGGTGGGGATGAGGAAGAAGTTGCCGCAGCGATATTTGAAGGGACAGCGCCGGAGTGATGCCATGCCCACGACTTTGAACACACCACAAAAGCAGGCAGCCAAAACCGGCAAATTCACCGGGCGCCACATGCTTTTCATCATGCTGGCCTTTTTCGGAACAGTCATCGCCGTCAACATCACCATGGCCTTGCTGGCAACCGGCAGCTGGACCGGCCTGGTGGTCAAGAATTCCTTTGTGGCGAGCCAGGAATTCAACGCCCAGCAGGCCGGGCAGCAGACCGCCGAGGCGATCGGCTGGCAACTGGCCGCCGAGATCGATGCCGGTCATCTGATCGTCCGGTTGCGCGACACCGCCCAGCGCCCGCTCAGCGATATGGATGTCACAATCCGGGCCGGCCGCCCGGTTCACGAGGGGGGCGATCAGCCGTTGCCGATCGTTGCGGCCGGGCAGGGGGTCTATCGCTCGGTTGATCCCTTGCCGGCAGGCCAGTGGAACCTGACGATCGATCTCGCCCGGCCCGCCACCGATCCGGGGATCCAACTCACCCGTTATGTCCGCGTCACCGTGTCGGACCTGGCCACCCGATGACATGCTGCAACCCCGCCAACGCCGGCCTTCCACAATCGGCTGTCGGTAAGGACGGCGCGGTTGAAATTACGGCCCCGGCGCAGGATTCGTTCGCAGCTTATATCCGCGAAGCCGAAAACGGCCGGATGAAGCTGGATCTGCTGGTCCCGGGCATCCATTGTGGCGGCTGCATATCGCGCATTGAGCGCGCCCTTGATGGCCTGGATGGCGTCGAGCAGGCACGGGTGAATTTCTCAACCCGGCGTTTGGCGGCAACCTTCGACCCGGACCGGATCGATGCGCAGGGTGTTGCCGACGCAGTGACCGCCCTTGGCTATGACGTCACCCCCTACGCTGCTCCCGAATCCGGCGGCCAGACAACCGGTCGTGACGCGACTGGCCGCGAGCTAACCCGCTCACTCGCGGTGGCCGGTTTTGCCGCCGGCAATGTCATGCTCCTGTCGGTGTCGGTATGGGCCGGGGCATCCGATGCGACCCGCGATCTCTTTCACTGGCTGTCGGCATTGATTGCCCTGCCGGCGGTCGCCTATGCCGGCCGGCCCTTCTACCGTTCGGCTCTTCGCGCGCTCAAGGCCCGCAGCCTCAATATGGACGTGCCGATTTCGCTGGCGGTCATCCTGGCTGCCGCGATGAGCCTGTATGAGACGATCATCGGCGGCCAACACACCTGGTTTGACGCCTCGGTCACGCTGCTGTTTTTCCTGCTTGCCGGCCGGGTACTCGATCACACCATGCGCGCCCGGGCGATGTCCGCGGTGACCCATCTGGCGGCCCGCAACGCCCAAGCCGCCCTTGTTGTCGGCGAAGCGGGCGAACTCACATGGCATCCGCTGCGCGCGGTCACGCCGGGGCTGCTGGTTCAGGTCGCCGCCGGCGAACAGGTGCCGGTCGACGGTCGGGTCGAGACCGGTTCAAGCGAACTTGATACCGCACTTCTCACCGGCGAAAGCCTGCCCGAGGCGGTCGCTGCCGGCGACACGGTTCACGCCGGAACAACCAACCTCACCGGCCCGTTGCGCATCCGCGTAACGGCGGCAGGGTCTGACACCGTGCTTGCCGAAATCGTCCGCCTGATGGAAGCTGCGGAAAAGGGCAAGGCCGCCTATGTGCGCATCGCCGACCGCGCCGCGCAGATCTATGCGCCGGCCATCCACATTCTGGCTGCGGCGGCATTTCTCGGCTGGTGGTGGCTTGGTGGCGACATCCATCAGGCCACGCTGGTCGCTATCGCCGTCCTCATCATCACCTGCCCCTGTGCCCTCGGCCTTGCCGTTCCCGCCGTTCAGATTGTCGCCTCCGGGCTGTTGTTTCGCTGCGGCGTGATGATCAAGGACGGCACGGCGCTGGAACAGCTGGCGGCGGTCGATACCATCGTTTTTGACAAGACCGGCACACTGACCCTTGGCGATCTGACATTGGCCAGTGAACCCCCGCCCGATTCGGCAATGCTGGCACTTGCCGCCGGGCTTGCCCACCAAAGCACCCACCCGCTGTCGCGGGCGCTCACCGACGCCGCCAGCGCGTCACAAATTACTCCCATATCGGTGGAAGATATCCGCGAAGTGCCCGGTGCCGGGCTGGAAGGGACGGTGGGGCCGGGGGATGGGAAGGAGACCGGGCAGACAATTCGGCTGGGTCGTTCCGATTGGGCGATGAACGACTTGGCCAACGGCGTAGAAGGCGAAATTGCGCCTTCCGGCAGCCCGGTTGGATATACCGAAACGGTCTTGTCCCGGGACGGCAAGGGGTTGGCAGCCTTCCAATTTGCCGACCGCCTGCGCCCCGATGCGGTGGCGACAGTGCACCGGCTGCGGGATCGTGG
Organism: uncultured Polyangiaceae bacterium; assembly: GCA_964196155.1. Classification (GTDB taxonomy): domain Bacteria; phylum Pseudomonadota; class Alphaproteobacteria; order Rhizobiales; family Afifellaceae; genus CAXMRP01. Next base: position 34,987 of record CAXMRP010000061.1, on the reverse strand, counting down.
ATTCAGGCTGGCGATCCTGTCAGGCGACAGGAGCGAGCCGGTTGCCGCTATTGCCGACGCGCTCGGGATCGTTGACTGGCGCGCCCGCTGCACGCCGGCCGGCAAGGTTGCCGAAATCGACCGCCTGCGCGCCGCTGGCCACAGGGTATTGGTTGTCGGCGATGGTCTCAACGACGGGCCGGCACTTGCCGCCGGCGACGTGTCGATGGCGCCGGCTGCCGCATCCGATCTTGGCAGGGCTGCGGCTGATCTGGTGTTCATGGGTGACAATCTGGCGCCGGTTGCCGATGCGTTGGATGTCGGCCGCCGGGCGCTGGCCCATATCCGCCAGAATTTTGCGCTGGCGATTGCCTACAACGCCATCGCCGTGCCGGTCGCGCTCGCCGGCCTTGCCACACCATTGATTGCGGCAATTGCCATGTCCGCATCGTCGATCACCGTGACGGCGAATGCCCTGCGGCTGCGCCTGTCACCGGCAAGTGGCAAACAGCAGGCCGCACTGCCAGTCGACGCCCGGTCGCGTGACAAACACAGGCAACCGGACCAGATGGTGCCGGCGGAATGACCAATCTCGTCATCCTCATTCCGGTCGCGTTGTTTTTAGGCGGCCTTGGCCTTGCGGCATTTTTCTGGGCTTTGCGCTCCGGCCAGTTCGACGATCTTGACGGCGCGGCACTGCGTATTCTCGATGACAGTGATGAGGAGGGGCCGCCACCGTCTAACAAGCCGCCATCCAACGGGCCAACTTCCGGCGGGCCGCAATCGCGCACCTGACCGGCAGGCGAGCAGGATCCGTCGCGGCTCAGTATTCCTTCTCAAAGAAAAGCCCGATCGAAGAATCGCCATCGTTGCCCACTGCGCCTCGCGCCTTGATATTGGCGCCAAGATCAAGATCGATAGTGACGCGGCTGCTGTCTGAGCCCGATCCCTGTTCCACCCCCAGATAAATATTGTCAGAGACATAGCGCCCGGCGCGAACGGCGGGGTTGCCCTGCGCATCGGTCACCACATCAAGGTCATCAAGGCCGGTGGTCTCGCGCAGCCGCCCGAGCAGCCCCGGCCCGGAGGTCAGACCGCCAAGTTCCGCCGCCGCTGACGCCAGTTGCACCAGCTGCACCGGTGACAGTTGATCAATTGAGCGGCCATAGAGAAACTGCGCCAGCACCTCATCGTCGGGCAGCGATGGCGACGAAGAAAATGAAATTTTCGGGTTCGATGCCCGCCCCGTCACCGTGACGGTGATGTCATAGTCGTTACTACTGGTGGTGCCGGCGAAATTGAGGATCGGATCGAGATCGCCCTCAAAGGCAATCGAGCCACGGGTCAGGGCGATGCGTTGACTGAGGATATCCATCCGCCCCCGCCGCAGATCAAACCCGCCAATCGCACCCAGCCTGCCAGGCGTGCCCTGCAAGGCGATCCGGCCACCCAGTTCGGCATCAAGGCCACGGCCGCGCACAAAGATGCGGGCCGGCGCGTCCAGCGTGACATCGATCACAGGCGCACCCGCATCCGAATTTGCGCCCGCGCCGCCCGAAGTTCGGCGAGGCCTGGCTCGCGGCAAGGCCAGACTCAGGGTTTTTTTGACTGCGGCCGAGGCGTTGCGGTGTTCAACTTCGATGTTGGCAGCCCCGACAGCCAGCCGGGCAGGAACGGTAATATCTGTTCGATCAAGCCGCACCGTGCCGGATATCCGCGGGCCGTCGAGAGCCAGGCCGGTCACGGTCAGGTCGGCATCGAACTGGGTCTTGACCAGATCGCCATCGGTATAGGTGCCGTTGTGCAACTGCGCGGATATATCCAGCGGATAGCCCGATCCGGCGGCGATGCCAGTGCTGCCACTGACTGTCAGTGACCCGGCCGAACCGGCGCGAGCGGTGAGTTGCCGGATGGTCAGCGTGTCGCCATCAAGGCCAAGATCAAGCGCCAGGTCGCTCAGTACGACGCCGGAGCCGGGATCGGCAAACCGCCCGCCGCTGCCAGTGACCGAACCCGATATCGCCGGTGCGGCGAAAGTGCCGCCAACCGTCAGCGCAAGAGTGGCCGCGCCGGAAAGGCTCGCCCCGCGCGCGGCAAGTGCCGATTGCGCCAGGCTGAGCGGTGCTGTCCCGTTGACCGACAGATTCAGCATGCCCGCACCACCAACGGCAGCGGTTCCGGCCACGTTCAGCGCCAGCCCCGGCGCGCCGGCGATATCGGCATTAAGCCGCAACAAGGAATCAGCGAATGTACCGGCACTGGCAATATTGAGCGCCGGCAATCCGGCATTCCGCACCGCTGTTATGGATGCGCCGGTCAGATTGGTGTCGAATTTTACATCCGGAGCGCTGCTGGCGCCGGTGATGTCGACCGTACCGGTCAGCGTGCCGGCAGCGCCCAGATCCGGCACAAAGCCATTGGCCAGCGCTGCCGGTAGGCCGAAAATTCTCACTGCGAGATCGAGCTTGTCTCCGGCCGTCCCGGTAATCGCAACCCGGCCGCCGCCTGCGGTAATGGTCAGGCCGTCCAGCCGCGCCGCGCCGTTATTTATCTGGATCGAGGCAGGTTCGGCCAAAGCCAGATCGGCTTCGGCATGGGTGATCCGGGCCCGGCTGAGTCCAATCGCAAAGCCGCCGCCCGCCGGGCGCACCGATCCGGCAATGTCGGCATTGGTACCGGCTCCCCGGGCGGTGACTTCAAATCGGCTTTCGCCGCCGGACTGTTCTGCCGTGCCGTCGACCCGGTCCAGAACGATTGCTCCGGCCGATATGTTCCGTCCGGCGATTGTACCGGTGACGCCGGGCGTGCCAAACAGATCAGAGGCGGCAATCGAAATATCGGCTGCCCCGACACGGAGTGATCCCGTCGCCAGCTGCTGCGCTTGCATGTTCAGCGCGGCGGATTGACGCCCGGCCTTGCTGGAAAGCCGGATAATGCCCTTTAGCGCACCACTGGCCCTGATCAGAACCAGCGGCGCTAATGTCGCCAGATCCGGCGCATCGATGGCCAGTTCGCCATCGAGCCGAGATTGCGCGTCCAGCCTCAGATCACCGGTGATGGCATTCTTGCCGGTGCGCAGGGCAAGGCCCTCGATCCGGCGCCCACCGCCCGCGCCATTGTGCAAGGTTGCCCCGCCGGTAACCGGAACGCCGTCGAGACTGGCCTGTAGTTTGGCGACGCCCGATGAGCCTTCGCCGGCAACCTGTCCCGAAAACGCCAGCCGCAGATCGCTGACCGGCTTGCCCGACAGCGTCGCCCTGTCCGAGGTCAATTCAAATTCGATATCAGGTGTCGATGACGGCCCCGTAACCCGCGCCGAAAACGCCACCGGGCCGGATGAGCCGTCGGACAATTGGCCGATGTCAGCGATCGTACCGCTGGCCGTGAGGTCGGTGTCTTGCGCGTATGACCCGTCCAGAGCGACTGAAAAGCTCGAGCCGGAGACGGTTATTGCGTTAAACGACAAGGCATCCGCCTTGCGCCGCGCGCCACCGTTGAAAGTGACCCGGCCGGCCAGCAATTTGTCGGCTGCCGCAATGCCGACCCGCGCGTCTTGCGATTTCCCGTCAAGCGTCACATCGAACTGGCCGCCGGCAAACTGCGCCGAGCCGGTGGCGTTCAGGGCCAGCGCGCCGCCAAGATCGCGCCCGGCAAGCGGGGCAAGACCGGTCAGATCATTGGCCGAGATCTGGAACGTCCCATCGGCGCCAACCGAATCGACCGTTCCGGCAAACTGCGCCGCAAGCCCGGCCATGTCGAACCGCGATTGGTCGATATTTACGCCCGATTGCGCCTTCATCGTCCCGGCGGCAACCAGCGCCACTTCATCGCCCGCCAGTTGGCTCAATCGCGGATCGGCGATCGCGATCTGTCGGACCACGGCTTTCAGGTCAAACGTACCGGTGCGCCGTTTCGGGTCGGCAAGGGCATTGGCTCGCCCGCCGACGGTCAGTTCGACACGGCCCGCCCCGCCCGCCGCTGAGGACAGGCCATCGACGCCCAGCCGAAGTTCCCAGATGGCCGGATCGCCGCCGCTAAGGCTGGCATCGAGCGCCAGTCCGGCAAGGCCCAGGCCTTCGCCGGCCGGCAAGGCCACCTGCGCACCGCCGCCATCGATGGTCACCGACACCTGTCCGTCCACCGGGAAGTAGTCAGAAGTGAGGTGTCCCGAAACCGAAGCCTGCGTCTGCGCCGAGGAATAATCGAGCTTTTCGATGGATAGATCGCCGCCGTCGGACCGCGTTGCGGCCAGCACAATACGGCTGTTACCGCCGGCAAGGAATTGGTAGCGCTGCGGCACCAGATCGCCGAGTTGCGCGGCAATATCGGCAGCGCCGCGATAGCTCTCGCCATCGCGCCGGATCGCCGCCTTGCCGGTCATGATCGGACGGTCATTTGCGGTCAGGCTCAATTCAGACTGCCAGTCGTCAATCGGGCCGGTGCCGTCAAGCGATAGCGCCAATGCCGGTGTGCCGGGCAAGTTCAGCGCCGTCGCCGCCAGGCCACCGGGCGGTTCGGACAAATGCGCTTTGGCGGTCAGGATCGCCGGGTCCGGGTCATATCCGAATTCGGCGGCAAGCGTACCACCGGCGCCATCAAGACGGGTTGCATCGATTGTTGCCGAAACCACCTTGGACGTCAGGGTTACAGCGCCGCTCGCCGACAAGATCGCATCGGTGCCGACCGCATCCGCCAACAGGATAATCGCCGGCAGGTCGATCGCCCGCACGATAACCGATACCGGCAACCCGCCGCCTTCGTCCTCGCCGCTCTTGGCGTTACCGTCGCCGTCGCTTTTGCCGGCACCGCGTGCGGCGACCGGCTTGCGCAAGAACCGGATTTCCTCTGCCCGCAATCTGTCAATCGAAAGCCGCCCCCGCGCCAAGGCCAGCCGGTTCCAGGTCACGGATAATTCCGTTAATTCCAGCCACAGGCCTTCACTGTCCGATACGGTAACGCCGGCCACCTTGATCGTGGAGGACAACAGGCCGTCGATTTCGCCGATTTTGACGATGCGGCCGGGGGCCGACAGCTTGCCTTCCAGAAACCGCTGGGTGCGCGATGTCGAGCCGAAATCTTGTTTTCCCGGGTCTTGCGCCAGTGCAGGCGGCAGCAGCAAGCCGGCGGCAAGCGCGGCAGCTGCCACCAGGCCAGCGCCAATATGGCTGCGAATTCTCGGGCGGCTGCGTTTACCGGGGAGGCCGGAGGCGCGCGGGGCCGCCATCAAAACGCCTGACCGATCCCGACATAAAGCGCCCAGTCGGGATCATCCGGACCTGGATTGAGCGGCACCGCAACATCGGCCCGGATCGGCCCCAGCGCCGTGTGGTAGCGGATGCCAACACCGGCCCCGACCCGCAGATCGCCCAGCCCGGCAAACCCGGAGCTTGCCGACACCTCGCCGGCGTCGACAAACGGTACGATGCCAATCGTGTCGGTGACCTGCGCCCGCAGCTCCGCCGAGGCTTCCAGCACAGAGCGGCCGCCAACGGTCGTGCCGCTGGGTCCGGCAACGCCGATGGTCTCGTGGCCATAACCGCGAACCGAGCCGCCACCGCCGGCAAAAAATCGCCGGCTGGAGGGAATATCCATCAAATCGGCGCCGAACACCGAGCCGGCCAGAACCCGGCCGGCGATTACCACCCGGCCATTGGCATCGATCGAGTGGTAGGCCGACCCATGGGCCGTCCCGCCGATTGCGACGGTTCCCGACGCCAGGTCGGTAAACGGCTCGACTGTTATTCCCGCACGGTAGCCCTTTTTCGGATCGGTGGGATTGTCGCGGGTATCGCGCTCCAGCGTGACCGGCAGCGACAAGATTGTGTAGTTCTCCACCCCAAACGCGTCGGTGATCTCAGACTGCTCAATCGCGACACCGACGGAGCCGGTTTCGGTGCGCGAAAACCGGTGACTGAACGCGGCGCCGGCCTTGACTGTCTCTTCCACCACATTGTCGGTTTCTTCGCGAAATGCCACCACCGCCAGCCTCACATCGCTGTCCGGGGTCAGGACGCCGGGCGTGGTGAAGGTCGCACCCAGCCGGTAGTCCGGCGTATCGTTCTGGGTACTGACCAGCCCGCCGATCGATCCCTCGATCCGCAGCCGCTCCGCCTGTCCGAACAGGTTGCGGTGTGTCCAGTAGGCTTCCACCCGTACGCCATCGATGGTGGAGTAGGCGACACCGGCCCCAAACACCCGCGGTTTGCGTTCGCGCACGATGATATCAACCGGCAGGAACCCGTCCGAGACGGCATCGGCCTCCGCAAAGGTCACTGACCGGAATACTTCGAGGCGGTGAAACCGGTCGCGGGCATCTTCAATATCGTCCGGGTCATAGCGCTTGCCCGGCTCCAGTCCGCTGTGCCGGGCGACAAATGCCGGGTTCATCCGCTCGGTACCGCTAACCGTCACCGCACCCAGCGCCGACAGCGGGCCGGGGTGCACCGTGATGGTCACATCAAGGCTTCGGGACGAATGGTCGGCGACAATATCGCGGCCAGCAATCTCCGCCTTGGGATGACCCAGCTGACGCCAACCTTCGATGAGACGACTTTCTGCCGCCAGAATAACGTTGGAACGGGCCGGCGCACCGCCGACCAGACCCAATTCTTCGGGCGTCTTGATCCGTTCGGTTTCCGGCTGGTCAAAATCCGGGCGGTTCTCGATCTGCACGGTGCCAAACTGGAAAGCCGGTCCCGGCGATACCGTGATGATCACCGGAACGGCTTCGCCAAACCGGTCGGCAGCCGACAGGCGCGCCAGGGGCCGCCCGTCCACATCGATCCCGATGGTGCCGCCGTAATGGCCTTGACCGTAAAGCGCCGCCAGAATGCGCTTCAGATCGCCTCGGGCACGGCTGAGCAGACCCGTCGTACCCGAAGGTGGCCGGCTTTGCTGGCGGACAAGGGTCGAAGCACCTTCGATTGCCTTTTTGAAACGCCGGTCCGGCTCGCCATCGAAGCGGATTTCGGCCACATAAGTTTGCGGATTTTCAACCAGCGTGGTCGCGCCTACCTTGGGTTCGAAAAACCGTTTGCCAAACAGTTCAAAGCCATTGGCGGGGCTGATGGCGAGTGGCGCAAGCACTATTAAAACAGCCAGCACTGATCGCGCCAGTGCGCGGCTGCAACACAAGGAATAATCCCGATCCTGATACACGATCTTCGTCAACGCCTGGGACTGTCGATATTTCGCTCGCACCCTCACGCGCCTTATAAACCGTTAACATTAATAAATCAGAATCAAATATGCCTGAAAGTCGGTGTTTTGCGGCGGTTATGCAAGAAATTGTCGTAGCCAGTATATTCGATTATCGACCATAGTTGAAGCGAATTTGGCCGGTGGCCAGACCAGCGCAATCGAGGTAGAAGCCTGCCAAATCAGGGCTAGGCCAGCGCCAGCATCGGTCTGACCGCAGATCCTTCGTAAATGCATGTCTTTGACGCGGAAGGCCACGCACTGGCCCGCTGATGATTTTCAGTGCGGCCAATCCTGCATGTTCATGAATCAAAAAGGGCGCGGAAATCAGCGCCCTTTTCAAATAAGGGAACACATCGTCATGGGTGTTCACCGAGTTATCGCGGCCCGGCGTCAGGCCACGATCGCCAATGGCGCGGATGGCACCCTGCGCCAGAATGACGCTGAAATACAAAAGCGCGCTCGGTCGGTCTGATCCGTCCAGCGCTGAGCCACCGCCACCAAAAAATCCAGAAGTCATTGTCACCCCCCGGAATAATCGCCAATGTCGAAATGGACCTGAACATTGCCGCAACCATATTCTTCATACGCGTTATTTTCGTCCCCTGTGGGTGTCCGCTTGCCCAAGGGGTAGCGCGTCGACCCGATAGGCGGTCAGGTGAATTGGCCTTCACGATCAGGGGATTCACACCCAGTTGGGGGTGAATGAGTCACACAGTTGCACAGAAGCAACAATTGGCGGCCCTTTGGAAGGGAAGCGCTAACCTTAACCAATCGTTAACGGCGAATCAGCGGCGCGCAGCGAAGATCCGGCAGAAGTAACTCAGGCCGGCGACTGGCAATACGGCGAACTCGGGAAATTTCGGCAGTTGGCGGTGTGCCAGACCCGGTGGTGGGCCGATGCCTGCCCGGCGACCAGTACGGTCATGGCCGGCTCGACAAAGGCAGCCAGTCCGGACATTTTTCTCAGGGCATCGCGTCGGTCGGGCCGCTCCGGCTGGTCGCTTCGGTCCGCCTGGTCAGACCCGGGCCCTTCACGCGCCTTGTCGGGCGTGTCGTTTGTCGGGGCCAGGGGATCAGCGGCCATGCCGCTCGCCGGCTCTTCACATTCAGCCGGCACATCACGAGCGCTCTTGCCCGTTACATCGGAACGCAACACCATACGCGAATACTCACTGCTACACAAAAACTTGGCGCAACTGACGCCGGTCGCCCTACCGGGCTAACAAACACCATCTTGGTTAATGTTTGCTTGCGTGGGCGCTTGCGGATTACACCGGCATTGAAAATTGATTTGAGGAGGCGCGTCGATGCGACTGGAAAACAAGACGGCGATCATCACCGGAGCGGCAGCCGGATTTGGCGAAGCCATGGCCCGGCGGTTCGCCGCCGAGGGCGCAAAGATTGTTGTTGCCGACCTGAACGGCGAAGGCGCCGAACAAGTCGCATCGCAAATCTGCCAGACACAGCCCGGCGCGGCGATCCCGTTCAAGGCGGACGTTACCATCGCCGCCGATGTCGCGGCGATGATTGCCGCAGCCGGTCATTTTGGCCCGCGCGTCGATATTCTGGTCAACAATGCCGGTTACACCCATGTCAACCAGCCGATGATCGACGTCGACGAGGCGACATACGATCGGGTGATGGCGGTCAATGTGAAGGCGATTTTTCTGGCAGCCAAGGTCATCGTGCCAGTAATGACCGATCAGGGCGGCGGCGTCATACTCAACACCGCATCGACCGCCGGCATCAGCCCGCGCGCCGGGCTCGCCTGGTACAATGGCTCCAAGGGCGCAGCAATCACGATCACCAAATCGATGGCAATCGAGCTGGCGCCGCACAAAATTCGCGTCAATTGTCTGTGCCCGGTTGCCGGTGAAACACAAATGCTTGCCGACTTCATGGGCGAGGACACGCCGCAAATGCGGGCGAAATTTGTTTCCACAATTCCCTGGGGTCGCCTCAGCCGGCCCGACGATGTCGCCAACGCCGCCCTGTATCTGGTGTCCGATGAGGCCGATCTGATTACCGGCCTCGCCATGCCGATCGACGGCGGGCGCTGTATCTGATCAGGCCGGTGAACCGGCGCCGGGCGATTGACCGCCATGGCCCGGGTGCTAGTCTTGCCGGGTGCTGGTCTTGTAACTCCGGCACAATCGTCGGCCGATTACGCAAGGCTTGCCATGACCCACCATGAAGACGTCCACGGCCTGGCGCTGACCTGCGCCAGCGATACGGCGCGAACCGCCTTTGATGATGCGATTGCCGCCTATCTGGCGTTCCGCAACAATGCCGCCGATGCGGTTGGAAACCTGATTGCCGCCGATCCTGATTGCGCGATGGGCTATGTCATGCGCGGCGAAATGGCGCTGCTTGCCAACGATCACCGGCTGATCGCCAATGCCCGCGCCGATGCGTGCACAGCGGTACGACTGGCAGCGTCGGCAACGCGGCGCGAACAGGCCCATGCCGCCGCGCTGGAACACTGGGCGGCCGGCGATATCGATCGCACGCTTGCCATCTGGGCGGAAATTGCCCGTCAGGAGCCGCGTGATATTCTGGCTTTCCGCGCGCATCATTCCACTTCCTTCTGGCTCGGCCGGCGTACGCAGATGATGGAACTGGCCGATCATGTGCGGCCCCACTGGGGTCCCACCATGCCGGCCTATGGCGCGGTGCTCGCCTGCCGGTCCTTCGCCCACGAGGAATGCGCCAGCCACGAAATCGCCGAGGCCGAGGGCCGCGAGGCCGTGGCGCTCGATCCGGCCAATCCGTGGGCCGCCCACGCCGTCGCCCATGTGCTGGAGATGCAGGGGCGCGCCGACGAAGGGATCGCCTGGCTTGCCGGCTTGTCGGCTCACTGGGACGGCTGCAACAATTTTGTCCATCACCTGTGGTGGCACATGGCGCTCTATCATCTTGAAAAGCGCCAGTATGACGAAGTGCTGACGCTATACGATCAGCGCTTCCGCGATCTGGCCGCGCCGCTGACGGTCGCAGCCCCCGATCTTTATATCGATATGCAAAACGCCATTTCGATGCTGTTCCGGCTGGAACGGCAAGGTGTCGATGTCGGTAGCCGCTGGGGCGAATTGGCCGACAAGGCCGCCGCCCGCGTTGGCGACAGCACCAGTGCGTTCACGCTGGCGCACTGGATATATGCGCTGGCCCGCACCGGCCGCCTTGCCGAGGCTGAAAACATGCTGGACGCCATGGCCGCATTCGCCGCGGCAGGTGAGGGGGCCGTGGAGACGGTTATTGCCGAAAGCACGATACCGGTCGGCCGGGCCATGATCGCCGCCACCACTGGCGACTACAATTCCGCGCTGGCCCACATGCGCCCGGCCCTGCCACTGATGCAGGCGATGGGCGGCAGCCGCGCCCAGCAGGCGTTTCTGGACGAGGTTTTCCTCGATATTGCCGAAAAGGCTGAAAGCACCGCCGATTGCAATTTGATTTTGGAAAAAGCCAGCCAAAGCCACATCGTACCGCCCCATGGCCGGGTCGGATTTTACGATGCGACCGTCAGGGCGGCATAAAAACGTGCGCGCCCTGATTCGATCAATTAGTCTGTGCGTCGCCGGCTTTCTTGCGCTTGTCGCAGGTGAAGTGGCGGCCCAGTCAGCGCCAGGCGATCCGCCGCAGCCGCCTATCCGGCAACTGGCGCAAAACGCCCCCGCAGTTATTCGCTCTGACCGCACCGGCGGCGGCCCCCGGCCAACTGCCGACGGTGTCTGCCAGGCGAGGCTTGCCAATTTTGGCGTGAAATTCACACGCCAGCCGGCAATTCGCGGCGAAGGAAAGTGCGGTGTTGCAGCGCCGCTGGCGATCAGGGAGATCGCGCCCGGTGTGGCCGTTACGCCCGACACCATGGTGACTTGTGCAACAACTGAGGCGCTGGCCCTGTGGGTGCGCGCCGATGTCGGCCCCGCCGCCCGCCGCCATCTCGGCACGGATCTGACGGGTTTGCGCCAGAACGCCACCTATGTCTGCCGCACCCGCAACGGCCAGCCCGGTGCGCGCATTTCCGAACACGCATTCGGCAATGCGATCGACGTCGCGGCATTCAAATTCGCCGACGGATCGCGCATCGATGTCACCGCCCATGCTGGAACAAATACCCCCGCGGCCCGGTTTTTGAGCGAAATCCGCGATGCCGCCTGTGGCCCGTTCAGGACGGTTCTTGGACCCGGTTCCGATGCCCACCACAGCGATCACTTCCATTTTGACCGGGCAAAGCGGCGCGGCAATCCCTATTGCCGGTGAGGCCCTCTCGCCCCTAAAGTTGCCGCCATGACAAGGACCATCGGAAAAACCGGGGGCAGGGCATGACGGCGACAGACAATCCAGGCGACGCGCCGGTTGCGGGCGAAAGCACTGGCGCGAATGCTGCCACAGGGCCGCTCGACAGGTTTCTCGATCGGATAAAATCCGTCGAAACGCCCTTTGCAATCACCACTCCTGATGGTCGCGCCCGCACAATCGGTGATGGCCCGCCAGAGTTTTCCGTGACCTTGAACAACGACAAGGCAATGCAGGCGCTGCGCTCCCTCGATGAAGGCAATATCGCCGAGGCGTTCTTGCGCGGCGATCTTGATCTGGAACCGGCTGAGGAAGGCGGCGACCTGATCGCGCCGTTTGCCTTGCGCGCGACCCTTGATGACCGGCATCTCCTTGTCGCCGCATGGCGGTTCATCCAGCCGCTGTTTTTCGGTCAGGTCTACACCAACAACCAGGCCATCGCCTCGCACTACGACCTCGATCCCGACCTCTTCCTGGCGTTTATGGACAGCGCTGAGCCGGCCTACAGCCAGGGCATTTACGAAAATGATGATGAGACGCTGGCGAAGGCTCTGGCGCGCAAATTCGACTACGCCATCGAGCGCTGCGGTATTGGTCCGGGCATGCGGGTTCTGGAGATCGGCCCGGGCTGGGGCGCCTTTGCCGCCCACGCGCTGGATGCCGGCGCCGACTTTACCGGCGTCACGATCTCAAAGGTTTCCAAGACTTTTATCGAAGATCGCCTTGCCGACCGGGCCGACCGGTTCCGCATCGAACTGGTCGATATTTTTGATTACAAGCCGGCGGAAAAATTCGACGCTATCGTCATCATGGGGGTGATCGAACATCTGCCGGATTATGAGCGGGTGCTGCGCAAGTTTGATTCCATCCTGAAGCCCGGCGGCAATGTATTTCTGGATGGCTCCGCCGCCCGCAAGAAATATGAGCTGTCGACATTCATGGTCCGCCATATTTATCCGGGCAATCACTCGTTCATGGTGCTCGATGATTTTCTCAACAAGCTGAACAAGACACCGTTCGATCTGGTCGAGTGCTTCAACGACCGACATTCCTATTATCTGACGTTCCGCCAGTGGGCGCGAAATCTGGAGACCCACAAGGACGAGATCATCGACCGTTTCGGCGATTTCGAATATCGCCGCTTCCGGCTTTACCTGTGGGGCGCGACATTCGAGTTTCTGGACCGCAATCTGGAATGCTACCGCACCATCTTGCACAAACCGGAGTTGGGGCCAAAATAGGGGCCGGAACAGAATCCGGACCCGGCAAGCCAGCCCTTACGCTGTGCCCTGTGTCGGCCCGCCAAAGGTCAGTTCTTCGGAAATTTGCGCTTCGATATCATCGACCAGCGTTGCCAGCGCCTGTTCCACTTCGATGCGCTCTGCACCTTCAGCCAGCATGCTGCCAATCAGACCGGCAGCGCCGTGCAGAGCCAGCGCGTGACGCGGCAATTGATTGACCTGTTCCCAGGCCTGAACAGCAGGCAGTAGCGCGAAGCCGGTAATATCCTGCGCCCGGCACGCCGGGCAATCATCGCCGCCGTCATGGGATACGATTGAATCATAGTCGATACGCATTTCTGGTCCTTTTGCCGGGCAGTTATTACCGCTTTTCGCCCGGCAATGCGTGGAGATCAAGCCACGGCCCGTCGAACGCCGGCAACGAACGTGCACCGGGGCCAGCAATTGCCCACTGGAAATCCATAATCCAGTACCTACATCTTTGTTCATGACGCGCTGATCCGCCGATATGCCTGGCGGGTGGCAGCGATCACGGCCCTGCCCCAATATTCGCCCCCATGATAGGGGCAGGGCCAGTTTTCAACCTCGGTGTCCCGGCATCGGGCATGGCAAGCGGACTGGAATGCCCCTTAAAATTCATCTGGGATTCTTTGGGATTGCAGCAAAAATCGAGTTTTGATACCGTTGGTGACACGTTGTTTACTTATTCGTGCCACCGTTTGATCTTCCTCCCTGACTTGGGCCCGCCAATAGCGGGTCTTTTTTTCGCGGCGAATGCTTGTTTTTCAAGGATTTACCGGGGATTTGCGTTACTCCTCGGCAAATTGTCTTTCCCGGCGATCACCGATCCCGCCGGTCTCCTTGACGCATTTGTGCGCACGCGCCACCTATATCCTTATAATCAGGCCGCCCAACGGCGCTTTGGCGGCACAACAAATGGACGAACACGTGCATCCGGAATTCTTTTCACGCGGTTTTGATACCGAAGCAGTCCTTGCCGCGATTGTTTCGGTGCGCACCGATGTGCCGGCCGATGGATTTACCGCCGAAGTCCTGGGAACCCAGCGGGCCGGCAGCGGTGTCATTATCCGCAAGGACGGCCTCGTCCTGACGGTTGGTTATCTGGTCGCCGAGGCCGATACGGTGTGGGTGACCCTGTCGGACGGAACGGCGCATCCCGGCCATGCGCTCGCCTATGATTTTCAATCCGGCCTCGGCCTGGTGCAGATTCTGGCGCGGGTCGATTTGCCGGTCATGCCGACCGGCAGCGCCGCCGGGCTCGATATCGCCGATCCCGTGGTTATTGCCGCCGCCGGCGGTCCCGGTCAGGCGATCGCCAGCCATATTGTCGCCCGCCGAGAATTTGCCGGCTACTGGGAATATGTGTTGCCGGACGCCCTGTTCATTGCCCCGACCCATGACAATTGGGGCGGCGCAGCGCTGATCAATGAGGAAGGTAAACTCATCGGCATCGGCTCCCTGCTGGTTCAGGGGGTGCCTGAAAGCGGCGAGCCCGAAGATGCGGAAAATCTCAATATGTGTGTGCCGATCGATCAGCTTGAACCGGTCTTGGACGACCTTTTGTCCCGGGGTCGACGCAACGCCCCGCCGCGGCCATGGCTGGGCGTTTATGCCATGGAAGTGGGCAGCCACATCATGATAGCCGATCTGGCCAGCAAGGGGCCGGCAGCCGGTTCCGACCTTGAAACCGGCGATGTAGTGGTCGGCGTTGCCGGCGAAGATGTCGATTCCCTGGCCGGATTTTTCAAACAGGTCTGGGCGCTGGGCGAAGCCGGCATCGAGGTACCCTTGCGCATCCTTCGCGATGGCCAAACCATGGATATCTCCATCCAGTCCGGCGACCGCGGCAATTTCCTAAAAGCACCCACCGCGCACTGACGACCCGCTGATGGCAGTTACGGAGTTGCCGGTTAATTCGCCACCGCTGGCCGGGTAAGGGAATTCTAATGCGTCTGATTTAGTATGCGCGCCGGATAGTTTGGGGCGAAACCGGCAAGCCATGCACAAGACACTAGACGGCGAACAGATCATCGCGACGATCGATCGGCTGGCAAAGCGGGTCGAAGAGCGGTTTTCCGGCCGAGGCCTGGTCAGCGTTACCCGCGAACTGACGGTGATCGCCCGCGATATGCGCGACGATGCGCAAGCGCTGGGGCGGCCCAACTTGCGCCTGCGGATCACCACCACGGCAATCCTTGTCATCGGCACGGCAATGCTCGCCTTTGCCATCCGCGAACTGCATTTCAACGCCCTGACCGCCGAGGCGGTGACGATTGTCCAGATCATCGAGCCGGCAGCCAATATCGCCATTCTCGCCGCGCTGGGGATGCTGTTCGTCGTGCGCTCCGAGGAGCGCTGGAAGAAGAAACAGGCGCTGACCTCGCTGCATTCCCTGCGCTCGATGATCCATGTCGTCGACATGCACCAGCTGACCAAGGATCCCAGCGTGTTGTTGCTCGATTTTGTACCCACCGCCTCTTCGCCGGACCGCGGCATGGGCCGGACCGAGCTGGTGCGTTACCTCGATTATTGCTCCGAGATGCTGTCGCTGATCGGCAAACTGGCGGCCCTCCACGCCCAGACCATGCAGGATTCAGCCGTGATCGAGGCGGTCACCAATCTGGAAGACCTGTCCACGAACCTGTCGCGCAAGATCTGGCAGAAGATCATGATCATCGATCATTTCCAGCCCGAACATCTGCGCCAGGCAAGCTGACTATCTGGCGTCCTGTTGGCGGATATCCTGACTGCTGCCTACCAGCCGCCGCCACCGCCGCCGCCGCCACCACCGCCTGATCCGCCACCGCCGGAAAAACCCGACGAGGAGGATTTCGGCGCTGGCATCGAACTGGAAAACGAAGATTGCGCCGCGCTCATCGCGCCGGACATCGAGCGGCCAAAGTCACCCCCGGCAAAACCGTGCCCGCCATGCCAGCGCGGGCGATAATTGTGGGCAGCATCTTCGCCCGGATGGGCACGGGCAAAGGCTGAGGCGAACGCGTCCGACCACGGCTTTTCCGCGCCAAGGGCAATCGCGTAGGGCAGCAAACGCTCAAAATGTTCGGCGGAAAAGTCGGGTGCCTCGGCCATGTTCATGCGCGCGCTTTCGGCGGTGCGCAGATACATTTCCAGTCCTTCGATCCGGTCCATATAGGTCCGGCCCGCCGCCGTTGGCGCCCGCAGCAGGTAAAAGAACAGGCCATTCAGCGTCGCAAAGCCGCCGACCAGGATCAGCGGAAAGGCGTTGCTTGCAAGGAAGCTGCCGATACCGGCGCCAAAATCATCGGGCAATGCCGCGCGGCCGGCAAAAAGCGGCCCGATAAATCCCGATCCGATAATGACCAACATGACCGCCTTAATGCCGATACCGACAATCGAGCGCACTCCGCGCCCGCCGAAAACGAAACGCACCAACGGCATGACAATAAACATGCCGACAATTCCAAAAGCCACGATGGTCATGATGAACAAGCCGATTTCCGTCTCGCGCAAATTGCCGAAGACCAGCACGATGATCACGGTGATAGCGGTGATCACCAGTCCGGCAATGAAATAGCCAAGATTGCGCCGGAAAAACCGGCCCCGGCACTCTTTCTCGATACGGCTTTTGAAGCTGCTGAACGTGGTTGCAAGGCTGGCGCCGCCCGACTTGTCGATGGTCACCGTGCCGCCCTTGCGGTCAACCCAGTTCAAGATGACCTGTTCGCCCGGCGGCAGCCCGTCCCGGTCGCCGGCATGGTCACGCCCCTGCGGATCGTTGACCCGCTGCAAGACCGGATCATCGCCCGAACTGTCGAACACCAGATGACCTTTGACCGCCAGCGAGATCATCGCCGCGGTAAAGTTCTGCCAGCCGCCGCGCCAGCCCCAGTCATTGATGTAGCCGGTCAGCGCCGGCGACAATTTGTTGGGCGGATGAAACAGCGGAATGATCGTACCCTTGGGCGGATCACGGCCGACCGCATTCCAAAGAGACAGATAAAAGGCCAGCAATCCGGCAAGCCCGATGCCGCCAAGAATGAACCGGCGATTATCCATGAGCGCCCAGCGCAGACGCTGCTTTTGCGACGGCGGCGGGATCAGTCCCGCCGGCAGTTCAGCGACAATCGTCAACCCTTCCCCCGGCTTGAGGGGAGCGTTGGTCGAAACGCCGAGACCGCCGGAAGAGCGTGTTGCACCGAAATAGTTTTCCCCGCGTTCCCCGGCCCGGCCCGTATAGGCTGTCCACCGCACCGGCGTCTGGTCATTTGGCAGCCGAATGACAGCGGTCACTTTCAGGATCGGGAAATCCCATTCATTGCCAGTGACGTTCCAGTTGAGTTCGGTATGGTCGGGCAGAAACCGGAGCTGCCGGCCGGTTTGGTAGCGAAACTGGTAGGTATAGGTGCCCGATGGCAGAAAGGTGTTTTCCTCGCCGGCATAAATTCGGATACCTTCGAAATTGCGTTTGGTAAAATGCGGCTCCGACTTGCGGTCGCGTAACACGTCGATCAGCTTGAAGGTGACCTGGCGCTCCCGGTCCTCGGCATCGCGGAAGATCAGCGGAAAGTCGCGGTAAATGCCCCGCTTGATGCGGTCACCTTCCGCCCGCACCCGGATGGTTTCAGTGACATCAAGCTTGCCGTTGGCCAAAACGGTGATCGCTGCATCATAGCGTTCGATAACCTCCGCCGCACGGACCGGCGACACGGCGCTCCATCCGATGACGCTCCATACGGTGACAAGTGTCGCCGCTGCAATTGCCTGGAAGTTGTGCCGCACGGGATTGCTTTCGATCAGCGGGCCATCAGTCGCCGTCAAACGACACTTGCGGAACTTCGCGGTCGGCCACGTCGTCGATTTCGAAATATTCGCGCTGTTCAAACTTGAAATGATTGGCGATCAGATTGGACGGGAAGCTTTCCACCATCACATTCAGATTGCGGGCCGAGCCGTTGTAATAACGCCGCGAAAGCTGGATCTCGTTTTCAACTTCTTCAAGTGAGCCCTGCAGCGCCAGAAAATTTTCGTTGGCCTTCAGGTCGGGATAGTTTTCCGCCACCGCGATAATCCGCCCCAGCACGCCCGACAGCATGCCTTCCAGCTTGCCGCGCTGGGCCACATCGCCTTCCGGCACCCGCCCGATCTGGGCGCGCAATTCGGTGACCCGTTCAAACAGCTCCTTTTCGTGGCCGGCATAGCCCTTGACCGTATCGACAAGGTTGGGAATGAGATCGGCCCGCCGCTTGAGCTGCACATCGATGCCGCTCCAGCCTTCTTCGGCCATCTGCCGTGTTTTGACCAGTTTGTTGTAAAGCTGGACGCCGTAAAATGCGATTGCGGCGACAATCGCCAGCACGATCCAAGTTGTCATGATACACTCCGCCTGTGCCCGGTTATGCTTGATTGGCTGTTATCGCCGAATCGGCGTCCGTTGAAAAGCCGGTTAGCCAATCCGCCGCTGTTCGGACCAAATATTGAGGAAGTTGGCACCAAATACCAGTGCTGCGCCGGCGAACACGAACAGGCTCAACGGTTCATTGTAAAAAACAAGCCCGATCACCGCGATGATCGGTAATCGCCCAAAATCCAGCGGCGCCACGATCGTCGCCGGCGCCAGCCGCAATGCGTTGGTCAGGCAGAAATGGGCAAAAAGTCCGGCGCACCCCACCAGCACAATCCACGGCAGGGCAGACAGGGACGGCAGCGAAATACCGCCATCAAGGCTGGCAAAGATAACCCCCAGCCCGGCCTGGATAATCGTCAGCCAGAACAGGATCGACAGCGTCGTCTCGGTGCGGGACAGGATCTTGGTGCCGATCACCGATCCGGCAAAGCCGATGGCGCAAAGGCCGGCGGCGATAATCCCCGGGCTGAGCGCCATGGCGTCCGGACGCGCGATCAGCAGGATGCCGACAAAGCCGATCAGCGCCGCCAGTATGCGGGTCGCCGTCATCCGTTCGGCCAGCACGAACGGCGCTAACAGCGCCACCCACAGCGGCGATGTGAATTCCAGCGCGAACAATTGCGCAAACGGGACCAGCGCGATGGCATAAAACCACAGGTTCTGGCCAGCAAAGTGAAAGATATTGCGGACAATGTGCAGGCCGATGCGTTTGGTGCGCACCTGTCCGAGCCGGCCAAACCAGGCGCCAATGCTGACCACAATGACGATGCCGATAAGCGAGCGGAACAGCATCAACTCGAACGTATTCAGTTCGACCGAGACTTCCCGTCCGGCAATCGCCATGCTGGAAAACGACGCCATCGCGCCGATGACCCAGATGGCCGCCTTGACCGGTTGGTTTTTCGGTTCGCTGTCGGTCGGTTCGCAGTCAGACCCGCCTTCGCGCGGCATGTCAGACACGCTCACTGGGAATCCGGCCGCGCCACCGCACCATCATCAGTCAGGCGATATAGATTGACCGTTTCGCTGCGGCCGCGGATTGGAAAGGCGCCAAGGCTTGTCACCGGTATCACCGCATCGGCAAGGTGCGACACGGTCTGCTCGCTGAACACCACAATCGCCGACGCGCTGCCATCATCAAATTCCTTGGCCAACGCCTCGATCCGCTGGCCCGTATTCACCGCATCGCCGACGATCGTGTAGTTGATCCGGCCCGGCGCGCCGATATTGCCGACAACCACTTTGCCCGTGTGCACGCCGATGCGGATGCGGATCGGGGTCAGGCCTTCAGCGACCCGTTGGACATTGTCGGCGCTGAGCGCGGCGTCAATGGCCTGTGCCGCTCGTGCCGCCCGCAGCGCATGATCATCCTGTGGGTCCGGCGCCCCCCAAAAGGCCATCACCGCGTCGCCAATAAATTTGTCGATGGTGCCGCCTTCGGCTTCCACACACGCCGCGACCAGCCCCAGATGGTGATTCAAAAGATCCGCCACCGCGTTCGCCGGCAGCGGCTCCGACAGACTGGTGAAGCCGACAATGTCGGTAAACATCAGTGTCAATTCCAGCTCCTGCGACTGGATCGCAGCGGCGTCATCGCGACGGATCAACCGGTTGACCAGCGTCTTTGGCACATAGGTTTCAAACCATTTGAGCCCCTTCAACATCATGTTGAAGGCGTCCGCCTGTTCGGAAAGTTCGCGGATGAAACTCGATTGCAACGGTTTTACGTCGGTAAGCTCCAGACCGGCGATCTGGGCCGCCCCCGCTGCAGCCCGTTTTACCGGCCGGGCAATGGCGTGCCCCAGAAATATGGCGGCGATCACCGAAATCAGAAAGACCCCGAAGCCGGCCAGCGCCGCGCCCACCAGTCGCGACAGTTCATCATCGACCAGATCCACCGGCACATGTGCGCCCAGTATCCAGGGCACCGTTCCGTAGTCTTGTATATGGCGGGTGAAAATTATGCTCACGTCACCAAATACATCGATTTCCGAGACCCTGACACCCTCCAGTTCTGCACTCTCAAATCCGGGTACCGGCCGGGCTTTTTCGATATTGGCAAGCAATATGTCACCGACCCGCGCCAGTGCGATCACCGGGGTTGCCGCCGACAGGTCGGGGTGCGCGGTCGACAGGAACGGATGGGCCAGAATGTGCTCTGTGCCATAGCGGATAAACGCTGTGGCTTCGAATACCTCGCCAACACGCTCCATCAGCCGCGACAGTTCCGGCATTGTCACCGCCGCGCCGGCAACACCAATGAATGCACCATCGCGATATATCGGCCGAACCACATTGACCAAAGTCTCATCATCATAGGCCAGATCGCCCCAGAATTGACTGCCAGCCGCCTCGGCCTGACGCAACAGTGTGATAAATTCGCGGTTGCCACGCCTGTCTGCATGTTGAATTTTTGGCTGGCCGCTTTCGTCCAATAGCGCAATGGTCTGCTGCAAGTCCGTATTCCAGTAGGATATGCCGCTGATCTGTGGCGCCGCCGCCAGCGCCCCGGCGATAACGTCGGACAATTCTTCGCGATTGTCCGGATCAAGCAGGCCGGCATCGATCAGACTTTGCAAATGGGCCAGCTGGTTGGCCGCCGGATCGAGATGATTACGCACCCCGGTCTCAATCACGCTCATCATCATCACGGATTTCTGGTTGAGCAGGCTGAGCGTATTCTTGCGGCTTGATGAAAAGCCGATGGCCATTTCGGCAAATACTGCGATCGCCACGAGCAGCCCGATGCTAGTCGCTAGCGTCAAGGTGATGGGGAACGTGCCGAACCGTTTCCGGCGCCTGTGAAGCGGATCGCTCATTGATGAATTATCCTTGATTGGACTGTTTCACGCGAGAGTTTTCCCAGTCACTGCAAGACCCGGTTTTTTCAAACTGCTGGTGCAGGGCAGTGTGAACCCACTATTGTAACGGGCCGCGTTCCGCGAAGACAGGGCCTAGGCGAGATTGTTGGCCACAGCAATACCGCCAGCCCTTTGTAAAAAAAATTGAGTTTCGGATTTTCGCGCAGTGACACTACACTGCGATCTAATGAGCGAGCAAAAACCACTTCTTTACGATCACCCCGGTTCCATTTGTTGCCAGATGACCCGGTTGGCCCTGGTTGAAAAGGACATCGAGTTCGACCGCCAGACCATCGATATCATGGACAAGGCCGAACAGTTCGAGCCCTGGTACACCGCGCTCAACCCCCGTGCCGTTGTCCCGACTTTGCGCCTCGGCGAGGAGATTATTACCGACACGATCCGCATCGTGCACCGGATCGATGCTGATTTTGATGGCCCGGCGCTGACCCCGGCCGATCCGGCCGCCGCCAAGGCAATGGATGCGCTGATGCATGACATCATGGGGCTGCACTATGGTGTGCTGCTCTATTCACGGCGCACATCGGACGGCTCGATCGATCCGACGATCATCGCCCGCGGAAAATTTTTGAAAGGCCTTCTTGCCGCCCATCCCGAGCGTGCCGGGCTTTTGCAAAGCCGCATCGATGGCAATGCAAGATTTCAGAAAATCCTTGTCGACAAGGAGGCCGTGGCTGGCCATTTGGCGCAGGCCGAAGCGCTGGTCGGACAGCTCAATGCGGCGTTTGAAGAAAACGAATTCGTTGCCGCATCCCACTATACGCTGGCCGACAGTTTCGCCACCGCCGCGCTCGCCCGTTTCCGGCTTCACGGGTTGCAACCCTGGTGGACCGGCAATGCCAACCGGCACATTGCCCTCTATTGCGATCGCATGGCTGCCCGCCCCAGCTGGCAGATCGCCGGCGTCGTGAATGCCGGCTCCGAAAAGGATCTGTAACTCGCCGGTTGCGCGCCGCGATGCAAACGGGCCCGGCGGTGGTCACCGCCGAACCCGCATTTACCTGCAGATTTTCGATTTCCTTCAGCCGCCCTTGCGAAAGGGCCAAAACAGCTATTGCTGTTTGACGATGATCGGAACCAGCAGATCGCCCCAGAAGCCGCCGTCCGCATGGTGGCGGGCGGTACGCTGAAGTTCGACCGACAGGCCGTTTTCCACGCAAGTTATGACGGCCTGATTGAGCCGGTGCAGTTCGTTTCCGAGCATACGGATCGCTGCTTGCTGGTCCTTGCTCATTGCCGGCGCCAGCGCATCTTCCTGCGCCCGGGTGCGTTCCTTGACCTTTGCCTTGACCATGTGATGTTCCTTTCGAGAATTGGTCGCCAGTCTGGTATTGTGGCCGTCAGGCCGCTTGGGAGGTGGATTGATTGTCCTGATCGCCGACGGCGAATTGCGCTGCTTCCGTGGAGCCGCCCATGGCTGTCGTCGATGAAGCGCCGCCGGAAATTGCCTCGGCCACAGCATCGAAATAACCGGTGCCCACTTCGCGCTGGTGCCGGGTGGCGGTATAGCCGTTTTCTTCGGCGCTGAATTCCGCCTGCTGCAACTCCGAATAGGCTGCCATCTGCCGCTCTTTGTAGTCCCGCGCCAGTTCGAACATGCCGAAATTGAGCTGGTGAAACCCGGCCAGTGTGATGAACTGGAACTTGTAGCCCATGGCGCCCAGCTCACGCTGGAATTTTGCGATGGTGCTGGCGTCGAGGTTCTTTTCCCAGTTGAACGAGGGCGAACAATTGTAGGCCAGCATCTTGCCCGGATGGTGCTTGTGCACCCCTTCGGCAAATACCCGTGCCTGTTCCAGATCGGGCTTGGAGGTCTCGCACCAGATCAGATCGCTGTAGGGTGCGTAGGAAACGGCTCGCGCCACGCAGGATTCCATACCGCCGCGAACCCTGAAAAATCCTTCCGGTGTGCGGCCGGCGTCATAGTCGACAAACGGCTGATCGCGCTCGTCGATGTCGGACGTCAGCAAATTGGCCGCGTCCGCATCGGTGCGGCAGATCACTAGCGTGGTAACACCCATCACATCGGCGGCCAGCCGCGCGGCGGTCAGATTGCGGATGTGCTGGGCTGTCGGGATCAACACCTTGCCACCCAGATGGCCGCATTTTTTCTCCGATGCCAGCTGGTCCTCGAAGTGAACGCCCGCCGCGCCCGCCTCGATATAGGCCTTCATCAGTTCATAGGCATTGAGCGATCCACCAAATCCGGCCTCGGCATCGGCGATGATCGGCGCATACCAGGTGTCGACGGATAGGCCCTTGCCCTCGGCGGTCTCGATCTGGTCGGCCCGCTGCAAGGTGCGGTTGATCCGCTTCGCCAGTTCGGGACCGGAATTGGCCGGATAGAGCGATTGATCCGGATACATCGCGCCGGCCTGGTTGGAATCAGCCGCAACCTGCCAGCCGGACAGGTAGATCGCCTTCAGCCCGGCCCGCACCTGCTGCATCGCCTGATTGCCGGTCATCGCGCCAAGCGTGTTGACAAAATCTTCGGTGTGCAACAATTCCCACAACCGGTTGGCGCCATGTTCGGCCAGCGTGTGGCGGATCGGCAGCGAACCGCGCAACCGCCGAACATCGTCCGGCGTGTAAGGGCGGGTGATATTCTCATAGCGGCCGGCAGGCGCACCCGGTGTCAGTTCCTTGAACGGCATGGTTGTAGTCTCCAACGCGTTTTATCCTGGGAGGATGTCGATGTAAATTAATGTGCGTTTGGCAAATCGCCATCAGCGTTGACAGAATATTACAAAAAACTGCTGAGCGATAAAGCTACAGATCAAAGGAATTAAGTGGATTATGGTCACATTGTCGATTTCTGAAAATCGGTTTTGATAATATTGTAAATCTTGTAAAATATGATACGATGAGCGAAGTTCGACCGGCCGGGTCGGTTTGTTTTCAAAAGAGGGCGGGGCGTTGGCTGAGCAGAAAATATTCGCCGGACCGCGTTTGCGCCGCTTCCGCACCCGCCTTGGTCGCACCCAGTCGCAAATGGCCACCGAGATCGGCATATCGGCGAGCTATCTCAACCTGATCGAGCGCAATCAGCGGCCGCTGACCGTTCAGGTCATCCTCAAACTCTCATCGGCCTTTGATTTCGATATCTCCGAGCTTCACAGCGCCGACGCCGGCGCCCGCCTTGACGAACTGAAAGCGATTTTCACCGATCCGCTGCTGGCCGCCGAACTGCCGTCAACCGACGAGCTGGGCGAAGTGGCCGACGCCGCGCCCAATGTCGGCATCGCAATCACCAAGCTGCATCGCGCCTATCGCGAAACCCTCGCCCGCCTGACGGACCTGTCCCGGGATATGGCTGGCCTGACCGCAGATTTGCCAGCAGAATTGCAACAGGATAATTCGCCGGACAAGCCGGTTGCCGGTACCGGCGTTACCGCGGCGCTGTCGCCCCATGACCGGGTCATGGGCTGGTTCGAGACCGAGGGTCCGTGGTTTGCCGATCTGGAAGCCACAGCCGATGAACTGGCAGCAAGCCTTGTCCCGCGCGATGATCCGTTCGGGGCAATCAAGGCGGCGCTGGCCCGCGACCATCACATCGATGTGCGGATCCTGCCGGTTGATACGATGCCGGCGGAACTGTCGCGCTTCGATCGCCATGCCATGCGGCTCTATTTGTCAGAGCGGCTACCGCTGATCGAGCGGCCCTTCTTTGCCGCCATCCAGCTTGTCGCCATGGCCGAGCGGCAATGCCTTGACCTGTTGACTGATGGCGCAGGGCTTGACGATCCCGAAGCGCGGCGCCTGTGCCGCACCGTCTATTGCCGCCGGATGGCCGCCGCGGTCTTGTTGCCGGCAATGCGATTGCAGCGGTTGGCCACAGACACCGTGCCTGATATTGCCGCGCTTTCCCGGCGCAACACCCTGTCACCGGCGCGGGTGATGGCCCGGCTTGCCGCGGTGGGCGGCAGCGGCGGGCCCGGGGCACCGGCGTTTTTGTTGACTGTCGATGCCGCCGGCACGGTGCTCAACCGGGTACCCGGCAGTCAGCGTGACACTGCCCGCTTCCCCTTTGCCCGGTTTGGCAATCCATGCGGACAATTGCCGTTGTTCGATGCTCCGCCGCCGGATGAGATTGCCGGCCGTTCGGTCACCTTCCCCGATGGCCGCACATTCGACACGGTGACAACCGCGCAACGCACCATGCTGGCCGGTGCCCACGACAAGCCGCCGGCGATCGTGACAATGATTGCATTCGCCAGCGCCGGCGATGGGCAAGCCTCGACGCGAAGCGCCAATTCCGATGCTGCAATTTCGCGGCCGGTCGGCGTGACCTGCCGGCTGTGCGAACGCACCGATTGCCCGGCCCGTACCAGCCCGTCGGCCACCGAGCCCGCCGCCTTCCGGGACGATCTGATCGGTCTGGCCCACTATGAGACCGTCTGACCCGGCAAATCTACTTAGTTGGTGCGGGCGAAGATAAAGGTCGGCTGGACGATAGTGCCGGCCATTTCAAACGGAAATTGCAGACTGTTGGCTTCGCCGGTGCGCATGAACGCCGACAGATCAAGGCGGCCATCGATCAGGCCGATCGATCCGGCAAAAACCGTTTCCTGATTGGCCGCGGTGATTATGGTTTTTTCGACAAGCGCGGCATGACCGCCAAACACCATGTCGCTCTCAAGCTGGTCAAACGCCGTGGCATCACCGGCCGCGATGCCCGGCGGTGGTTCGCCGGCGGCCAGCGCACGGGCAAGTTTGTTGAGATCGACGCCGGGCAGGCTGCCATTTTGCGCACGAAACCGGGTTGTCCCGTCGAGGTTGCCAATCAATTCGGCAAGCGTCGACCCGGCAGTTTCGACATTCGCGGTGGTCGTCGCCACGCCCTCATAATTGCCAGCATCGGTAAGCAACGACGCCACGCCGGCAACATCAAACCCGACCGCCCGCATCTGCGCCGAGATGGCGGCGCCGCCATTGGCGTCGGCCTGGCGATAGGTGATGTTGCCACTCAGATCTCCGCCATAAAATGTCGATTGCGCCAAACCGATTGTCAGCAGTTCGTTGTTGAGGATGAGCGAGGCGGCAGTGTCGCTCAAATCCATTGCCCCGGCTTTTACCGTTCCGGCGGAAATGCGGATATCGGCGTTGAGCGCGCTGAGCCATTCGGTCGCAAATTGTGTGGTTGGCGAAGGAGCGCCCGGCCCGGTGCCCTCTACTAATACTGCGGTGGCAGCCGGCGGTGAAAGATCAAGGGCCGAAAAGGCCAGCGTGCCGTCAAGCCGCGGGACATCTTCAAACGCGATCCGCAACGCGCCGGTTGCGACATTCTCGCCGAGCTCAAACTGCGCATCGGTAATGGAAAAGGTCTGGCGCTGAAACCGCGCGGTGCCGGCAAGCCGGGTTTGACCAAGCACCGGTCCATCGGGCATGTCCGCGCCGATCCACTCGCTAAACCGCCGCAGCGAAGGCATGGCAATATCGAAGGCGCCGGAAAGTTCCGCCGGCTCCAGCTTGAAGGCCTGGCCGTCGAACGCCACGGTCAGCGGTGATGAAGTCAAATTGGCCCGCGCTGGCGTTGGCCGGCCCCGGATCAGGTCAAACGGGTTGTCGATCGCCGCCTCGATCGTCATGGCTTCGCCGTTCCAGGTCAGCGATCCGTCTAGGGTCACCGGGTTGCGGATCGATGGCCAGCTGGCGATCAGGTTGAGATTCTCAAATCGCTCCAACTTCCCCTCAGACCGGTCCTCATAGATCACCATACCGTCGCTGAGCTCGAACCGGCCCAGAAGCACATCGCCGGAAAATGCCAGTTGCAACGCCGCCGCTCCGGAATCGAAATGCCAGTTCCGGCGGTTTTCCTTGTCGCGGATCAGTCGCACCACGGGTTGCTCGAGATTGAAGGAGCGGAATTCCACCCGGCCGATGATCAGCGGCAGCAGGCGCACAATCCCGGTCAGCGATTTCATCGTCAGCACATCGGCGTCAACCATCTCCGGTGGGCCGGCGATGGCGATATCATTGACGGTGACCCGGATCTCCGGAAAGAAGCGGACAACCGGCTCGCCGCCCAGCGATACGTCCCGCCCGGTGACCGAGGCAATTTGCTCGGCCAGCCGCCCACGCAGCATGTCATCGGAGATCAGGAACGGCACTGCAAGCAATCCCGCCACGGCAAGGACAACAACAACCAGCAGTGCGACGAGGAGACGGCGCATCACCTTCCTTTCCATCGGGATGGCCGGATCGCCCGACCGTATTATCGGGTCTGGCGATACGCGCCCGCCAGTCGAAAAGCAAGGGTTTGCCCGGTGACGCGTGGATCCGTGTGGTGATAATCCATTGCTGCGGCACCGCACCACAAGCATCCTGTCTTGGCGCTCGGGCCTGTTACCGGTATGGGTCACTTGAAATACCGGTAACTTGGTGACGAGGCCGGATTTCCGCGGCAATCGCCGCCGATACCGGACCGGCAGACAAACCGAAGATAAAGGAGCACGAACGTGGCCGAACCCTTGTGGACGCCGAATGCCGATACTGTTCCGGCCACGCCGCTCGGCCAGTTCATGGCCAGCGCCAGCCGGCAATCCGGCCGGGATCTGAACACATTCGACGCCCTGCATGACTGGTCGATTGCCGATCCGGCAGCATTTTGGGGCCTTGTCTGGGACGATTTCGGGATTATCGGCGACAAGGGCGAGCGCATGCTGATCGACGGCGATAAAATGCCCGGCGCGCAGTTTTTCCCTGACGCCACGCTCAATTATGCTGAAAATGTCCTGCTCGGTGCCGGTATCGAGGATTTGGTACAGGATGCCATGGTCTTTCGCGGCGAGGACAAGCTGGCATCGCGAATGAACTGGGCCGAACTGCGCGATCTCGTCTCGCGCCTGCAGCAGGCATTTCTGGCCGCCGGTATCGCGCCCGGTGACCGCATTGCCGCGGTCATGCCGAACCGGCCGGAGACGATTGCTGCGATGCTCGCCGCCGCATCTGTCGGCGCAGTCTGGTCCTCCTGTTCGCCCGATTATGGCGCCCAGGGCATCCTCGACCGCTTCGGGCAGGTGGCGCCAAAGCTGCTGATCGCCGCCGATGGCTACTGGTACAACGGCAAGGCCTTTGATGTCGGCGACAAGATCAGCGCCGTCGCCGCGGCGCTGCCCTCGCTGGTCGCGACCGTGATTATCCCGTGCATGGGTGCCGATCACGACAACGCCGCGACGGTTGCAAAGACTGACGGCGGCATCGCGCTCGAAAGTTTCATTGCGCCGCATGGGCCGAAGGCACCGGAATTCGTGCGCCTGCCGTTCAACCATCCGCTGTTTATCCTGTTTTCATCGGGCACCACCGGCGTTCCAAAGTGCATCGTCCACGGCGCCGGCGGCACCTTGTTGCAGCACATGAAGGAACAGCGGCTGCATTGCGGCCTGATCCCCGGCGACCGGGTGTTTTATTTCTCCACCTGCAGCTGGATGATGTGGAATTGGCTGGCGACCGGCCTGGCTTCCGGCGCAACCCTGCTTCTTTACGACGGCTCGCCGTTTTATCCCGATGGCAATGTATTGTTCGACTTTGCCCGCGACGAGGCGATGACCTTTTTCGGAACTTCGGCAAAATATATCGATGCGGTGCGCAAGGCAGGCCTGCGCCCAGGTGAGAGCCATGACCTTTCCGCGTTGCGGGCAATGGCCTCGACCGGCTCGCCGCTGGCTCCAGAAAATTTCGACTTTGTCTATGACGCCATCAAGCCCGACATCCATCTGGCCTCGATCTCCGGCGGCACCGACATTGTCTCCTGCTTTGTGCTCGGCGTTCCGTCAAAACCGGTGTTCAAGGGCGAAATCCAGGGGCCGGGCCTCGGTATGGCCATCGATGTGTGGGACGATGCAGGCCAGCCGGTGCGCGGCGAAAAGGGCGAACTGGTCTGCACCCGGCCGTTTCCGTCAATGCCCGTCGGCTTCTGGAACGACGCGGACGGATCGAAATATCACGCCGCCTATTTCGACCGCTTCGACAATATCTGGTGCCATGGCGATTTTGCCGAATGGACCGAAAACGGCGGCATGATCATCCATGGCCGCTCCGACGCTACACTTAATCCTGGCGGCGTCCGTATCGGCACGGCGGAAATCTACAATCAGGTCGAAAAAATGCCGCAAGTGCTTGAGGCGATTGCCATCGGCCAGCAATGGGATGGCGATGTGCGGATCGTCCTGTTTGTCCGGCTGGCTGACAATGTCGAACTTACGGACAGGTTGATCACCGAAATCCGCAACACAATCCGCACCGGTGCCTCACCGCGCCACATGCCGGCGCGGGTCGTTGCCGTGACCGACATTCCCCGCACCAAATCCGGCAAGATTACCGAACTGGCGGTCCGCGATGTTGTCCACGGCCGGACGGTCAGGAATGTCGAATCCCTCGCCAACCCGCAGGCGCTCGATCAATATCGCGATCTGCCAATGTTGAAGAAGTGAAGGCGCTGAAAACCTGACCGGTTACAAATTGCCCATGCGCCGGGTTGCCGGGGATACCGGCCCGGCGCGCAGCACCAGCACCACCGGAATCAGGCCGACCAGCACAATCGCCAGCGCCGGGACCGCCGCGTCGCCATAGGCGGCGCGCGAGGCGTTGGAATAGGTCAGCGTTGCCAGTGTGTCGAAATTGAACGGCCTGAGCAGGATCGTTGCCGACAATTCCTTCAGCGTGTCGACGAACACCAGCAGCGCTGCTGTTTGCAGGGCCGGGCGGATCAGCGGCAGATGGACGGAGAAGAACATTTGTAGCGGCCGCCGGCCCAGGGTCCGCGCCGCCATGTCCAGATGGCTGCTGATCTTGGAAAATCCCGCATCCAGCGTGCCCAGCGGCATCGCCAAAAACCGCACCATGCAGGCATAGACGATCGCCAGGCCTGACCCGGTCAGCAAAAGCCCGGTAGAAATCCCGAATAGCCCGCGCATCCAGCCGTCGAGCCAGTTGTCGAAGGCGGCAAACGGGATCAGCACGCCGACCGCCAGCACGGTTCCCGGCACGGCGTAGCCCGAGGCGGCAAGCCGCCCCAGTGCCGCGATCACCGGGTTGCCCGTCAGCCGCAGCGCATAGACCAGGAACAGACCAACGGCTACCGCCGCCAGCGCCGCCACAAGAGCAATCGCCGTGCTGTGAAAGGCCGCCGACAAAACCGGGCCGGAGAGGAACTGATCGGGTCGCCGGATGGCAAAGCGCACAAGTACGATGGCTGGCACGACAAAGCCGAGAAGGGCGGGAAGCGCACAAGCAAAAATTGCCGCAACCGCCCGCCCGCCATGCAGGCGAAACTGCACGCTCTGATGGTCCTTTGCCGATGCCGTGTGATAACGTTGCCGGCCCCGGGCAAGGCGCTCGGCGACGATCAACAGCACAACAACCGCCAGCATAACACAGGCCAGTTGCGCCGCCCCTGACAGGCTGCCGCGATTGAGCCAGGTGTCGAAAATCGCAAATGTCAGCGTCGTGACTCCGAAAAATTCCATGGCGCCGATATCGTTGATGGTCTCCATCAGGCACAGGATCACACCGATCGCAATCGCCGGCCGGGCAAGCGGCAGGACAACCCGGGTAAAGGCCCGCATCGGCCCGGCGCCCAGCGTTCGCGCCACATGGATGGCGGTGCCGGACTGGAACAAAAACAGCGCCCGGCAGGTGAGATACACATACGGATAAAGGATCATCGACAAGACGAAGATCGCCCCCGGCAAGGTGCTGACATCGGGCGACCAATAGTCCCGCGCGCTCTGAAACCCGCCGATGGCCCGGATCGCCGTCTGCACCGGCCCGGTAAAATCGAGAAATTCGATATAGGCAAAGGCCGCGATATAGGTCGGGATCGCCAGCGGCAGCACCAGCGCCACTTCCAGAATGCGCCGCCCGGGAAACCGGCACGCCGCGATCAGCCAGGCGGTTCCCATGCCGATCAGGCCGGTGAGGATGGCGACGCCGCCCATCAGCAACAGCGTTGTCGACAGCGCATGGGGCAACACATAGCGCGCAAGATGCGGCCAAGACCCGTCACCGGGGCGAAAGGCGATCACCAACAGCGCCACAATCGGCACCAGTATCAACATCGTCAGCAGCGCGCAGCACAATATCCAGGCGCGATTGCGGCCGAAGGCGGCGGTCTGGCGGGTGAGATCGAGGATCATGTCACATCTGGCAACGGCGCACCGGCACCATGACAGCGCCAATGCGGAGTTGGTTTGGGAAAGTTGCGAGCCGCCTCAGGAACTCGGCCCGTCATTGAAGCCGACCCGGTCGACCATTTCCGATGCCGCCTTGCGGTGCTTGGCAATATCGGCAATCGGCAGGGAGTCGGCCTTGAGCGTGCCAAGCTCGGCAATCAGTTCGACCGGCGAAAAACCGTCCTTGACCGGATATTCAAACACTTGCGCCGCGTAGATTTCCTGCGCCGGGCCGCTCGACAGATACTCCATCAGAGCCAGCGCATTGTCGCGGTTGGGGGCGTGGGCGGCCATCGCCATGCCGGAAATATTGACATGGGTGCCCCGGTCCGCCGAATTGGGAAACAGCACCTTGATCGCCGCCGCCCAGTCCTTTTGCTCCGGCTCTTTCTCGTTGGTGATCATCCGGCCGACATAATAATGATTGCCGAGCGCGATATCGCAGACACCTGAAAAAATCGCCTTGGCCTGCGCCCGGTCATTGCCCTGGGGCTTGCGGGCGAGATTGGCGCGCACTTCGGTGAGCCACTTTTCCGCGTCTGCCGTGCCCCGGTTGGCGATGATCGAGGCGATCAGGCCGATGGTATAGTCGTGCTGGCCCGAGCGGGTGCAGATCTTGCCACGCCATTTCGGGTCGGCCAGCTCTTCATAGGTAATCGTGTCCTGCGCGACCCGGTCTTTGGATGCGTAGACGATCCGCGCCCTTGTCGTCACACCGAACCAGTGCCCGGCCGGATCGCGATATTGTGCCGGAATATTGCCGGCGATCACATCGCTGGTCACGGCCTGGGTCACGCCAGCGGCCCGTGCCTGGTCGAGACGGCCGATATCGACGGTCAGGATCACATCCACCGGCGAGTTGCGGCCCTCCGAGGCGACCCGTTCCACCAGTCCCTTGTTCAGGAACACGACATTGGTCGCCACGCCGGTCTTGGCGGTGAAGGCATCAAGCAGCGGCTGGATCAGTTCGGGTTGCCGGTAGGAATAAATATTGACGTCGCCGCCGGCCAGCGAAGGCGAGGGCAGGGCCAGCGCGACAATCGCGGCAATCCATCCCGCAAGTCGCAGCATCGGTGCCAGCGTCGAGCCTGCCGGCGTTGAATGTGCCCGGGTCGAATATGTCAGTGGTAAAAAGTGAAGGGGCATACGGCACCCGGTGCGACCGGAATTCGCTCTCATGTCATCTCTCCAATCCTCAGGGTTCAAGGCCCTGCAATTAAAGTCGGGACGGGGTTGTCCCCGCTTGGCTCTACTGCCGAAAAAACCGGTGAGTCAAGAAAAACTGTATAAATATCAATAGTTTAGAATGATTCCAAACTGCCAAGGCAAATCAAATAGGCTAATCAGGTCACGAGACCTTCGAACAGCAGAGCTACCGCTTCGGCGCCCGGATCATTGTGGCCCGAGAGATTGCTCGCCGAGACATAGGCAGCCCGGCCGGCTTTTGCTTTCGTAATGGTGGCTGTGTAATCCGCGCCGGTCCTGGCCGCGATTGCCGCATCGGCTAACCCCGCGCGCAATGCCTTCAAGGCCGGATCGAGCGCATCGATCATTGTCCGATCGCCGGGATTGGCACCGCCAACCTGTTGAATTCGTTCAAGTCCGGCGGACAATGCGCCAACGGCATCCTTGCCACCGGCGGATGCATCGCCCGCGGCACTGAAGAAAATCGCCAGAATCACGCCCGAGGACCCGCCCATGGTCTGGCTGAGTTCGCCGCCGATCGCCCGGTAAAGCTGGGTGATATCGGCGAGCGGCAACCGGTCCAGTGCCGATCCGAGTGCCCGCGCCGCGCCCGCCAGCGTCGAACCGGTATCGCCATCGCCGGATTTTGCGTCAAGTTCGTTCAGTTTGGCTTCAGCGGCAACCAGGATGTCGCAGCACTTTACCAGCAACGCCCGATGTTCCCGGTGCGATGAAGCGACGGGTTGAACAGGCGAAAGCCCATCGGGAAGCGGCAGGAGGGCCGGCTCGTTGATCAACACCGCACCGGGCCATGCTGTCGGCCCGACGGGCGAAATCAAGGCTGCGTTTTCAATCTTTCCGGTGGGCAAAAGCGAAACGGAAAAGCCGCGCATGTCCAAGGAGGTCATCAAGGCGGACGGTCCGATAAGATGGCTTATACGGCCGGCGAGTTTCGATCGGCAGAGTTCTTCGGCAAGGATCGACATTTCAAGCGGTGTCACGCCGCCAAGATTGTTGAGTAATGCCGTGTAGCTGCCGTTTTTTGTCATCGGTATCAGCTTTTCGACGACCATCGACATCGCCTGACGGGCGCTTTGAAAATCAACCTGCTCAACGCCCGGCTCTCCATGAATTCCAAGCCCAAGCTCTGCCTTTCCGGGCAAAATGCGATCCTCTTTCGGCGATCCTGGTACGGTGCAGGTATCCAGCGACATGCCGATGGAGATCACCCCGCGCCGAACATTTTCCGCCGCCGCCGCAACGGCACCCAGATCGGCGCCATCTTCGGCCAGAGCGCCGGCGATCTTGTGCACAAACAATGTGCCGGCAACGCCGCGCGGCTGCGGAAGATCGGGCAGGGCGATGTCGTCATCGACCACGACCATGGAAACGTTCAGTCCCAATGCCCGCGCCCGTTCGGCGGCCAGACCGAAATTTAACCGGTCGCCGGTATAATTCTTTACGATGAGCAGGCAGCCAGCTTGGCCGGTAACCGCCAGTATTCCTGCCAGGACAGCGTCGACCGAAGGGGAGGCGAAAACCTCGCCACATACCGCGGCGGTGAGCATCCCTTTGCCGACAAATCCAGCATGGGATGGTTCGTGCCCGGACCCGCCACCGGAAACGAGCGCCACTTTTGACCGATCCCAGTCAGAGCGAACAACAACCTTGATGTGCGGAAAGCCATCAAGTCTTGCCAGTGTTCCGCCGGAACTGCGCAACAGGCCATCTATTGCTTCGGTGACCACATCTTCTTTGGCATTGATGAACTGGCTCATGATTGCATTCCTCAGTGTCCGAGGTCAGGTAATTTGGAACCGATGGGAGCCAGATTCAGGAGCGGCTTGTTGCCATCTTGGTGGTGATATTATGCCGCGGACTTCCGGTGCTGCAAGCGGCGATTTTCGATGGTATGCCGATTGATGTTTTGCCATTCGGCCGTGCCCGGATTGCGGCAATTAGGTCAATCCAGACTTCCTAAACCGGACGTGAACAGCGCGTTCCCAAACCCTTCAGCGCCCTGTCGTTATTCCACCAATACGAATTGGAGATTGATGGGAAAAGACTATGAAAAAGCATATCATCATTGCTGCGGCCATTTTAGCGACCTCACCAGCCATCCCATCCATAACATCCACCGCGAAGGCAGACGCAAGCAATCTTGCTTGCAATGAGGGATTTCAAAAAATCAGAACCTTCTCAACTGCGATAAAATGCAAGAGAGCGGAAGGAGGATTGCGTAACCGTAACACCGCTAGAAGTTCTGCAGGCAGGGCGGTTCGTAGTGCTGGATGCCGGCACGGTGCCCACAGTAACACACCGAAAGTGAAAATTTGGCTCAAGGGATATCGGTGGGCTTACCGCGTCACTTTCGCCTGCGCGATCATTTACTGATGCAAAATATTCATTGGAGAAAGGCAAATGATTACCCTTCCCAATTCACGACAAATCGGGGCACCGACTGAAAACAAGAAGCCAAAGTGAGCAGCCCCACTTGAGTGGTCCAATTTGAAAGTTAGTGCATGATTGGCCTTTGGTCCATCGGGACGATGGCCTCTGGCGCAGGTGGGCGGTAGCCCAGAGCACTGTGGGGTCGTTTCGTGTTGTAGTGTTTCCTCCAGC
>CAXMRP010000060.1:0-17956 GCA_964196155.1 uncultured Polyangiaceae bacterium | reverse complement strand
TTCGCGCCGGCTGAAGACCAATACCGTATCCAACACCGCTTTTCGCGGTTTTGGCGGGCCGCAGGGGATGGTTGGCATCGAGCGGGTGATGGATGAAGTGGCTTTCGCGACGGGACGCGATCCGCTGGACGTGCGCCGCATCAATTTTTATGGCTCGGAAAAGGCGCCAGACAAAAAAAATGTGACGCCCTATCACCAGACCGTCACCGACAGCGTCATTGGCGAGATTGTTGACGAGTTGGAGGCGTCTTCAGACTACCGCGCCCGCCGCGCCGACATCACAGCCTTCAACCGCGCCAATTCGGTCCTGAAGAAGGGCATCGCGTTCACCCCGGTGAAATTCGGGATTTCCTTCACCCTGACCCATCTCAATCAGGCCGGCGCGCTGGTTCATATCTACAAGGACGGCTCGGTGCACCTGAATCATGGCGGCACGGAGATGGGGCAGGGGCTCTTCATCAAGATCGCGCAGATCGTCGCCGAAGAATTCCAGATCGATGTCGACAAGGTCAAGATTACTGCGACCACGACCGCTAAAGTTCCCAATACATCGGCCACTGCCGCCTCGTCGGGCTCCGACCTGAATGGCATGGCGGCCAGGACCGCTGCCCGGTCGATCAAGGATCGGGTCATCACTTTCGCCGCCGATCATTACCGTGTACCGCCCGATCAGGTGGTTTTCCTGCCGGGCCGGGTGCGCATCGGCAATGACGAAATTCCCTTTGCGCAACTGATCGGTGAGGCCTACCAGGCCCGCATTTCGCTCTCCTCGACCGGTTTTTATTCCACCCCGACGA
This sequence comes from uncultured Polyangiaceae bacterium, assembly GCA_964196155.1. GTDB lineage: Bacteria > Pseudomonadota > Alphaproteobacteria > Rhizobiales > Afifellaceae > CAXMRP01. The sequence continues at coordinate 17,159 of CAXMRP010000060.1, read as the reverse complement.
TCTACTACGATCGCGAGACGGCGCGTGGCCATCCGTTCTTCTATTTCGCCTATGGCGCAGCGGTCAGCGAAGTGGTGATCGACACGCTGACCGGCGAATACAAGGTGCTGCGCACCGATATTCTCCACGATTGCGGCAAGTCCCTCAATCCGGCAATCGATCTTGGCCAGATAGAGGGCGGCTTCATTCAAGGCATGGGCTGGCTGACGACGGAAGAATTGTGGTGGGACGACAAGGGTGTTTTGAAAACCCACGCGCCATCAACCTACAAGATCCCCACCGCTAGCGACCGGCCGCAGGTCATGAATATGGCGATTTGGGAGCCGGGTGAAAATCGCGCCGAGACAATCTACCGGTCAAAAGCCGTTGGCGAGCCGCCGCTGATGTTGGCTATCTCAGTGTTCAGTGCGCTGACCGACGCGGTCATTGCCGCCGGCGATGGCAAGGCCTTCCCGCCACTTGATGCGCCGGCAACGCCAGAAGCGGTATTGCGGGCCGTTGAAGCAGTTCAGGCTGCTGCCGCCACAGATTCCGCTGGAGGCGAAGGCTGATGGCCAGCCTGCTGGAGCAACTGCAAACCCGGCTTGCTGGCGGCGAAGCCGTCATGCTGGTGCATGTCGCCGAGATCAGGGGGTCCGCGCCGCGTGATGCCGGTGCGCGCATGCTGGTCGGCGAAAATGACCTGTTTGCCACCATCGGTGGCGGCGAACTGGAATACCGGGCGATTGAAAAGGCGCGGGTGCTGTTGGCCGCAAACGCCGCCGGATGGGTTGATTGGAGTCTGGGTCCGGAACTGGGTCAGTGCTGTGGCGGCCGGGTTGTTTTGGCATTTGAACCCTTTGCACCGGCGGACCTATCCTTTGTCGAAACACTCGTAAAATCAGAGAGTTCCGGGAGTATCTGGACTCGAAATCTGAACATTGGACCCGGTGCCGCGATGGTGCGTCATCCGGCGGTGGAAAAGGTGGTGTACTCTGACAGCAAAGCTGCCATTCCCGGTCAGACAATTAATCAGTCCGGCGAAACGCTGGAACTGAATATTCCGCTTGGCGATACGCGAACGCCCTTGTGGCTGTTCGGCGCCGGCCATGTCGGCCGCGCCGTTGTCGCGGCGCTGGCGCCCCTCGATTTCGCTATCACCTGGATCGATGGTCGTGCCGGCCAGTTCCCCGATGATGTGCCCACCGATATCCGCTGCCTGGAACTGGCCATGCCGGAGCTGATCGTCGATGAAGCCCGGCCCGGCACCTGGTTTTTGGTGATGACCCACAGCCATCCGCTGGATGAGGAAATTTGCGCTGCTGTTCTTGCCGACGGCCGGTTTGGCTATCTCGGTCTGATTGGATCGGGCACCAAGCGCGCACTATTTGAAAGCCGCCTGAAAAAGCGCGGCCTGACCCCACCGGATCTGGCGCGTCTGCATTGCCCGATCGGCTTGGCCGGAATCACCGACAAACGTCCCGCCGCGATTGCCGCATCGGTCGCCGCCGATTTGCTCATTCGGCAGAACATCGCGCAAAGCGTGGATGTGAAATCAAAAGAGACGCGCTCCCCGGAGACCCAAAATGACCGATAGCGACCGCGAACAGTTTATGCGCCGGGCCATTGACCTGTCTGCCGAACGCATGCGGGCTGGCCTTGGCGGACCGTTCGGTGCCGTCATCGTCAAGGACGGTGAGATTATCGCCGAGGGATGGAACAAGGTCACCAGCGCCAACGATCCGACAGCCCACGCCGAAGTATCGGCGATCCGAACCGCTTGCGAGAAACTGGGTACCTATTCGCTGGAAGGCTGCGAGATATTCACCAGTTGCGAGCCTTGCCCGATGTGCCTTTCGGCGATCTATTGGGCGCGCATTGATCGTATCTGGTTTGCCAACACCCGGGCTGATGCCGCGGACATCGGCTTTGATGATGACCATATCTATCGCGAAGTCGCAAAACCCCTTGAAGATCGCGCCATTCCTACCGAACAACTCATCCTCCCCGAGGCTGCTGCGATCTTTTCCGAATGGAATGATATGCCCGACAAGGTGATGTACTGAGGTGAGGACATGATGGGGGAACGTCACCGATGACGGCAGCGCTTTGGGAGTGGCTCAATCTCGGGCTGCGTTGGTTTCATGTCATGGCCGGCATCGCCTGGATCGGCTCGTCATTCCTGTTTATCGCGCTGGAATCGGGATTGCGAAAACGCGCCGGTCAGTCTCCAGGTGTGGAAGGCGATATCTGGCTCGTCCATGGCGGTGGCTTCTACCGGGCAGAGAAATACAAGGTCGCGCCCGCCAGCCTGCCCGACGAACTGGTGTGGTTCAAATATGAAGCCTATTTCACCTGGTTGACCGGCATTCTGCTCCTTGGAGTCATCTACTATGCCGCCGCCGATGCCTTCCTGATCGATCGCAACAAATTCGATCTTGAGCCCTGGCAGGCGGTCGGACTGTCTCTGGCATCGCTGACCGGTGGCTGGCTGATTTACAATGGCTTGTGCAAGTCTCCGCTTGGCGACCGGACCGGGCTGCTGGCGTTATGCGTTTTCGCGCTGGTCGTCGTCGCAACAATTTTCTACACCACCGTCTTTACCGACCGGGCCGCTTTTCTGCATATTGGCGCGTTTATCGGCACGATCATGGTCGGCAGTGTGTTTTTTACAATCATCCCGAACCAAAAGATCGTTGTCGCTGATCTCGTTGCCGGCCGCACGCCCGATCCCTCTTACGGCCGGCAGGCGTTTCAGCGTTCACTGCACAACAATTACCTGACCCTGCCGGTCGTCTTCATGATGGTGTCCAGCCATTATCCGATTGTTTTTGGCCATCCGTATTCGTGGCTGATTGCCGTTGGCATCGTCATTTTCGGCGGCCTGGTCCGCCATGTTTTCAACGCCCACCACCGCGGCGAACTGGATTCGGGTGCACAGGCCGCCATCCCGCTGGCGCTGATGTTGCTTGTCGGCCTTGCCCTGCTGACCGGTTACCGGCCAGATCTGGCAACCGCCGGCAATGTCGCTTTCTCCGATGTCAGTCCGATCTTTCAAAAGCACTGCGTGGCGTGCCATGCGGTCCGGCCGACCAACGCCGATTTTCCCGAAGCACCGAAAGGCGTGATGTTGGAAGCGCCGGACGATATCAAGCGGCACGCGCCGATGATCAATCAACAGGTCGTGCTGTCCGACATCATGCCGCTCGGCAACGAGACCGGCATGACGGACGAGGAGCGGGCGCTGATTGCCGGATGGGTTGCATCGGGCGCGCCGATCTCACAATAATCGAGGGATTGGGGCAAATATCGCCATCCCGTTTTCAGCCCAATCCATTTCCTGTCGCAACCCGGCTAGTTCAATTCGGCAATCCAGTCATCGACCATGGCATCCAGCGCCTCCTGCGCGGTGCCTTCATCGTCCAGAACGAAGGGCCGCAGGCGATCATCGATTGCCGATATCAAATTTTCCCCGCTTGGGTCCTGCCGGATGACACGGGCGCCGGTGAGTGCTTCCAGATAGACTGCCGACAACGCGCCAGCGCTGGCAAAATCAGGGTTTATGGCCACGGACCGGTGCAGCGGCAAGCCGCCAAGGCGCCACCATGACAATTGCGCTGCCTCGCTCGCAAACCAGGACAGAAAATCGATCGCCTGCTGTTTCTGGTCCGATCCCGCCGCAACACCAAGGGCATAACCGCTAAGTACGGTTGCGTTTTCGACCCCGGACGGATTGGGAAAAAAACCGATGGACGGTGGCGTGCCAATAGCGCCGCTTGGCGGCCAGCCTGTTGCCGCAAAATCGGAAAGCCATCCCATGGCCATTGCCGCTTGTCCGTTGACCACGGCGTCAATTCCGTTGGCGGTATCGCGCAACGCGGTGCAACAGGCATAAAGGGCCTTGGCCTTTTCCAACGCCCGCGCCGCGCTTTCGGAATTGGCCACCCCGTCCACGGCATCGGAGCCTGGTGGATCGGCAAATCGCACGCCTTGGGCAAACAACAAGCTGGTTACCCCGGCGGCAAGACCGTCTGGGTCGTCATTGGTGGGCAGCGTGATCCCCGAAACACTCTGGCCATCAATAACGCGGCCATCGAAAAACTTTGCAATCCGCAGCAGGCTGGCCTGATTGTCGGGCGGCGCCAGATCCCGCTGATGGCTGTCGCGGAAGGAGGCGATGATATCGGAGTGGGCAAACCAGTCCCGGCGATAGGCAAATGCTAGAGCGTCGCCAGAGTATGGCATTGCCAGGATGGTACTGCTGCCCTTGGGATGGATGGCATATCCATATTGCGCCGAGGGCAGGAAGCCGGAGATGTCGATGGCGTTGCCGTCGCTGTCTGTGAGGTCCGTCAGATTCTCAAGATCGCCGGCATCGGCCAGCGCGCCGAGCCAGTGCAGGGGAAATACGATCAGATCACACAGTGCGCTGCGGTTGGTCAGGAGCAACCGTATCTGCACGTCAAAAACGGCCCGGTTGCGCACCCGCATGCGAAAGGCGCCACCGGTCTCCTCGGCAAAATTGTCGATCAGCCGGGTCGACGCATCGGCCAGCGGACCTGCCGGTGCACAAAGAGTTGCCGGCCGGATTTGCGCGCTTACGTCGGGAGCGTAACCGGCAACAATGGCAGTGCCTACCGCCATCAGCAATTTGCATAAACCGATACGGATCGCGGCCCGTCGCCTTGGGGCCGCGATTTTGGGCGATTCGTTCGGGGTCAGGCCTCCAGCTTGACCCATGCGCCATTCCGTTTGCTGGATTTAACGCAGGCATCGACAAAGGCCATGCCCTTCAGTCCGTCCTGAACAGTCGGGTAGAGCGTGCCGGCCTCCGGTGCCGATCCATCGCGCGCCGCCCGGATTGCCCGCGCCGCCTCGCTGTAGATATTTGCGAAGCCCTCAAGATAGCCTTCCGGATGGCCCGGCGGTACACGGGTTACGCGGCCGGCATCCTCACCAGAACCGGCCCCGCCACGGGTAATCATCCGGGTTTCCTCACCAAGCGGCGAATACCACAGGAGATTGGGGTTTTCCTGCCGCCATTCCAGACCGCCCTTGGTGCCGTAGATCCGCAGTTTCAAGCCGTTTTCATTGCCTGGCGCCACCTGGCTGCACCACAACATGCCCCGCGCCCCGCCGCCATAGCGCAACATCATGTGGGCATTGTCGTCGAGCACCCGGCCGGGAACAAAACTGGACAGGTCCGCCGACAGTTCCTCCGCATCGAGACCGGAGACGAAGCAGGCCAGATTATAAGCGTGGGTGCCGATATCGCCGGTCGATCCGCCAGCCCCGGCCTGTTCGGGATCGGTGCGCCATGCGGCCTGCTTCTGACCGGTGGTTTCAAGATCGCTCGACAACCAGTCCTGCGCATATTCCGCCTGCACCAGCCGGATCTTGCCCAGATCACCATTGGCGATCATCTGCCGGGCGTGGCGGATCATCGGATAGCCGGTATAATTGTGGGTCAGAACGAAAATCTTGCCGCTCTTGTCCACCAGTTCCACCAGCTTGCGCGCATCGCGCATGGTGCTGGTCAGCGGCTTGTCGCAAATCACGTGGATGCCGCGCTTCAAAAATTCCCGCGCGATCGGAAAATGCGAATTGTTCGGCGTGACAATGGCGACCGCCTCGATGCCGTCTTTCAGCCGCGCCTCGCGCTTGGCCATGTCGAGATAGGTACCATAGGTCCGGTCCGCCGCAAGACCCAGTTCCTGACCCGACGCCATCGCGCGCTCCGGGTCCGACGACAGGGCGCCGGCCACAAATTCGTAGTGATCGTCCATGCGGGCCGCCAAACGATGGACCGCGCCGATGAACGCGCCCTGACCGCCCCCAACCATGCCCAGTCGAACACGCCTTGCAACCGTTTCACTTCGTCCTTCAATTGCCATGAAATCCCCCTACGAAATGCCCATCATGCGCTTGTTGGCTTCTTCGTCAGTGCCGCCGGCGGCAAAGTCGTCAAACGCTTTTTCAGTCACCCGGATGGTGTGGTGGGAAATGAACGGTGCGCCTTCCGCCGCCCCGTCTTCGGGATGTTTCAGCGCACATTCCCACTCCAGAACAGGCCAGGAATCATAGTCGTAATAGGCAAGCTTGGAGAAAATGGCGCTGAAATCGACCTGTCCGTCGCCCAGCGAACGGAACCGGCCGGCCCGCGCCCCCCACGGCGCATAGCCCGAATAGACCCCCTGACGGCCGGTCGGGTTGAATTCCGCATCCTTGACGTGGAACGCCTTGATCCGCTCGTGATAGATGTCGATGAAGTCCAGATAATCGAGCTGTTGCAGCACAAAGTGCGATGGGTCGTAGTTGATGCAGCAGCGCGGATGGTCGTTGACCGCCGCCAGAAACATCTCGAACGTCGTGCCGTCGAAAACATCTTCGCCCGGATGGATCTCGTAGCAAAGATCAACGCCGTTCTCGTCCATCGCATTGAGGATCGGCGTCCAGCGCCTGGCCAGTTCCTCAAAGGCATTCTCGATCAGCCCCGCTGGCCGCTGCGGCCATGGATAGAGATAGGGAAAGGCCAGCGCGCCGGTAAAACTGACCTGGGTCGAATGACCAAAATGCCCCGACGCCTTGGCCGCCTTCATCATCTGGTCGACCGCCCATTCCTGCCGGGCCTTCGGATTACCGTGCACTTCCGGCGCGGCGAAACCGTCAAAAGCCTCGTCGTAAGCCGGATGCACGGCGACAAGCTGACCCTGAAGATGTGTGGACAGGTCGGTGATCTCAACACCCGCCTCGCGGCAGATACCGGCCACCTCGTCGCAATAATCCTTGCTTTCGGCAGCCTTGGCCAGATCGAACAGATTGCCGTCCCAGGAAGGCATCTGAATGCCTTCATAGCCGTGGCCCGCCGCCCATTCGGCGATTGTTTTCAGTGAGTTGAATGGCGCTTTATCGCCGCCGAACTGGGCGAGGAAAATCGCCGGCCCCTTCATCGTCTTCATGGCATTGCTCCCAATTTTGGTAGACCGCTTTGCGTTTACACGAAGCGGTTGATCAGATTTTCCAAATATTCCTGCTGGCCTGAACGCGGCTGCGGTTCCAGATCGCCAGCGTGAATGTAGTCGGCCAAATCATCAAGGCTCTTCTCGCCGGCCAAAATGGCCTGTCCCAAATCACCGGACCATCCGGCGTAGCGATCCTCCAGGAACTGGTCATAAGTGCCATCCTCAATCAGCGCCGCCGCCGACGTCAGTGCCCGCGCCGTGGCATCCATCGAGCCGACATGGGCATGCAAAAGATCATCCGGATCAAGGCTTTGCCGGCGTATTTTCGCGTCAAAGTTTAATCCACCGGTCGTAAAGCCACCGGCTTTCAGCACTTCATACATGGCCAGCGTCAGTTCCGGCACATTCATCGCGAATTGGTCAGTATCCCAGCCAGATTGATAATCGCCGCGATTTAGGTCGACCGAACCGAAGATGCCCAGCGCCGCCGCCAGCTTGATCTCGTGTTCAAACGAATGACCGGCCAGGATGGCGTGGTTTTGCTCGATATTGATCTTGACCTCATTCTCCAGATCAAACGCCTGCAGCATGCCGTAGATGGTGCCGACATCGAAGTCATACTGGTGCTTGGTCGGTTCCTGCGGCTTGGGCTCGATCAGGATCGTGCCGGTGAAGCCGATCTTGCTCTTGTGCTCCACAACCATGGTCAGGAAACGCCCGAGCTGGTCCAGTTCTTGTCTGATATTGGTGTTGAGCAGGGTCTCGTAGCCCTCGCGGCCACCCCACAGCACATAGTTGGAGCCGCCGAGTTTGTGGGTCAGGTCCAGGACGTTTTTCACTTGCGCTGCCGCGTAGGCAAAGACATCCGGGTCGGGATTGGTCGCCGCGCCGCCCATGAATCGGCGGTTGGAGAACAGGTTCGCCGTGCCCCACAAAAGTCGAACCGCGTCGGTTTCCATCTTTTCAGCGAACACATCGCAGATTTCGCTGACATTGGTGTTGGACTGCGAAAGGGTCACGCCTTCGGGCGCAATATCGCGATCATGGAAGCAGAAGAACGGCACGCCGAGTAGCCGGAACATGTCGAACGCCACGTCGGCTTTCAGCTTGGCATCATCCATCGTGTCGCCAAACCACGGCCGCTCGAAGGTTGCCCCGCCGAACGGGTCACCGCCCGGCCAGGCAAAGGAATGCCAATACGCGGCGGCAAAGCGCAGATGGTCCTCCATGCGTTTGCCCATGACCAGCTGATCGGCATTGTAATAGCGAAAGGCAAGCGGATTGGCGCTGTCCGGCCCCTCATAGGCAATCGGTTCCTCCCGATTGAAAAAGTTGCTGGTCATTGGATCTGGATCTCCTTGAGGGCCGGATAAAGTGTCTTGTACCGTGCCCGGGCCTCGCCATAGGCGGCAAGGGTGGATGGATCAGGTTCAACGGTCGACTGGATCGTCGGTAGTGTGCAAACTGTTGTCGGATCGGCGTCTTCGGCAGCGATCAGACCGAGCCTTGCCGCACCGAATGCCGCACCGAAATCGCCATCGGCGGGGAGATGCAGCGGGATCGCCAGCACATTGGCGAGAATCTGAACCCATGCCGGCGAGTTGGAGCCACCGCCCAGTGCAATGGCCGAATCCACAAGCGTACCGGCGTCGCTGAGCGCATCGAGACAGTCACCGAACGCAAAGGCCACCCCCTCCATGACAGTCTGGGTCAGGATCGTCGCATCGGTTTCGTGGGCAATGCCGACAAAGGCGCCGCGGATCGCCGCATCATTGTGCGGCGTGCGCTCGCCGCCAAGATAGGGCAGGAACAGCAATGGCGAGGGGGCAAGGGTCTGCCCGTCGAGCAGAGCGGTCAGTTCTTCCGGCGGCGTCTTGAGCACGCCCGATAACCAATTCAGCGAATCCGTTGCCGACAGGATGACACCCATCTGATGCCATGTGCCCGGCACCGCATGACAAAAGGCGTGGACGGCATTGTCGGTGTTCGGGCTGAACCGGTCGTTTGAGGCAAACAACACGCCGGATGTACCGAGCGAGGCAAAGGCCGCGCCGGGCGATACGACACCGGCACCGCATGCGCTGGCGGCATTGTCGCCGCCGCCGCCGGCTACCACCGGTGCACTGGCCATGCCCCATTCAGCGGCGATCTCGGCGCGCAAAGCGCCGGAGCTTTCGGTACCTTCCACCAGCCGGGGCATATGCTCTTCGCCAAGGCCTGTCGCCGCCAACAGCGGTCCGGCCCAGCTTCGCTCCCCGACATCCATCCACAAGGTGCCGGCTGAATCCGACATGTCGGAGACATGATCGCCAACCAGCTTCAGCCGCACATAATCCTTCGGCAAAAGCACCTTGGCGACTTTTTCAAATATTTCCGGCTCGTTCTCACGCACCCATTGCAGCTTCGGCGCGGTGAAGCCGGGCATGACAATATTGCCGCCCAGCGTGCGAAACCGGGGCTCCGCCGCCTCAAGATTGACGCACTGTTCGGCCGAGCGCGTGTCGTTCCACAAGATGCAAGGACGCAGCGGCGTATCACTGGCATCGAGCAGGGTTGCGCCATGCATGTGGCCGGAAAGGCCGATACCGCGTACGGCAGCGAGCGCAGAACTATGATCGCGTTTCAGTTCGGCGACCGCCGCCTGTGTCGCTGTCCACCAGTCATCGGGATTCTGTTCCGACCAGCCCGGATGCGGTCGCACAACATCCAGCGGCGCGCTTGCCGAGCCGATTGTCGCCTGTGTGTCGTCGATCAGCATCGCCTTGACGGACGACGTGCCGATATCAATGCCCAGATACGTCACTGCAAATTGCCCTTTGCTTTTCGGCCTAGTTTAGCGTCCGTGGCGCTGATGCCAATGGCGAGCGATATCGATCCGCCGGCAAGTCCACACATCATCGTGCCGGCCGATATGATCGAGAAACCGCGCCACCGCCGCCGCGCGGCCCGGACGCCCGGCAAGCCGGCAATGCAGACCTATGGACATCATTTTCGGCGCGCCGGCCTGGCCCTCGGAATAAAGCGTATCGAACGTGTCGCGCAGATAGGTGAAAAACTGGTCGCCGGAATTGAACCCCTGCGGCGTGGCAAAGCGCATGTCGTTTGTGTCCAGCGTATAGGGCACGATCAGATGCGGTCCGTTTGGCCCCTCGACCCAGTAGGGCAGATCGTCGGCATAGGAATCGGCGGAGTATAAAAATCCGCCTTCTTCCATCGCCAGATCGAGCGAATGGATCGATGAGCGGCCCGTATACCAGCCCAGCGGCCGCTCACCGGTCACTTTGGTGTGGATACGGATCGCCTCATCACTGTGGGCGCGCTCTTCGTCTTTGGAATAGTCCTTGTATTCAATCCACTTCAGACCGTGGGATGCGATCTCCCAGCCCGCCGCTTGCATCGCCGCCACCGCTTGCGGGTTCCTCTCCAGCGCCGTGGCGACGCCAAACACCGTAACCGGCACATCATGAGCGGCAAACAGTCGCAACAGCCGCCAGAATCCGGCCCGCGAGCCGTATTCGTAGATCGATTCCATGTTCAGGTGGCGCTGGCCCGGCCACGCTGCCGCCCCGACAATTTCCGACAGGAAGGCTTCCGACGCCGCATCGCCATGCAGGATATTATTTTCGCCACCTTCCTCGTAATTGACCACAAATTGAACGGCGATCTTTGCGCCATTCGGCCAATCGGGGTCGGGCGGTGTCCCGCCATAACCCACCATGTCGCGCGGGTAGGCCATGTCCCGCTTGTAGGGCGGTATATCATTCGGGCGGGAACCGGTCATAGCGCTCCGTCATAATGTGTCACGGGCAAGGACATGCCCGTGAATCTTGGGTCTGATGTTCGGCTGATCCGGCATCGACGCGGCCTGAATGATTGCCCCCGGATAGTTGCCCCACCGCTGGAAAGGATCAAGGCGACCGCAACCAGTTTTCCCCCTACGTTCGACAAAGGCAAGGCGAAATTACCATGCAAGGCCCGACGCCGTTTCCCGGTGCATTGCTCGTGGCCTCGGTTTGGCATTAAGACCCAATGGACGGGACCAGCGCCAATCATCGCCATCGCATTGACCGATCAGCGCCGGTATCAAGTGACCGGCAGCAAGACAGGAAGGAACGCCTAGAGCCATGACAGGCCACATTCTCGCAATGGATCAGGGGACGACGTCATCGCGGGGCATCGTCTTTGACGACACCTTCGCCATCAAAGGCGTCGCCCAGGAAGAATTCGACCAGCACTTCCCCGCCTCCGGCTGGGTCGAACATGATCCCGAGGACATATGGGATACGAGCCTGCGCACCGCCCGTGGCGCCATCGACGCTGCCGGTCTGAACGCCACGGAAATCGCCGCCATCGGCATCACCAACCAGCGCGAGACGGTCATTGTCTGGGATCGGCAATCCGGTATTCCGGTCCATCGTGCTATCGTCTGGCAGGACCGCCGCACGGCGGACCGATGCGCAACGCTGAAGGCCGGCGGCCACGAGCCGATAGTGACGCAAAAGACCGGCCTGTTGCTCGACCCCTATTTTTCCGCGACCAAACTCGCCTGGATCCTCGACAATGTCGACGGTGCGCGAGCCAGTGCCGAGGCCGGCAAACTGGCGTTTGGCACTGTCGATTCCTTTCTGATTTGGCGGCTGACCGGCGGCCGCGCCCATGTCACCGACGCCACCAACGCCGCCCGCACGATGCTGTTCAATATTCACGACAATGACTGGGATGCGGATTTGCTCGCGCTGCTCAACATTCCCCGGTCCCTGTTGCCACAGGTGAAGGATTGCGCCGGCCATTTCGGCGACACCGATCCGGCGCTGTTTGGCCAATCGATCGCCATTCGTGGCATCGCCGGCGACCAGCAGGCTGCGACACTGGGCAATGCCTGTTTCCAACCCGGCATGGTGAAATCCACTTACGGCACCGGCTGTTTCGCGCTGATCAACACCGGCGGCGATGCCGTGGCATCGAAAAACCGGCTGCTGACGACGATAGCCTATCGCCTAGACGGGGTGACGACCTACGCACTGGAAGGGTCGATCTTCATCGCAGGCGCGGCCGTGCAGTGGCTGCGCGACGGATTGAAGATCATCGATCACGCTGCCCGGTCCGGCGAGTTGGCGGCTTTGGCCGACCCCGATTCCGAAGTGGTCCTCGTACCGGCCTTCACCGGCCTTGGCGCCCCCCACTGGGATCCCCATGCACGCGGCGCGATGTTTGGCCTGACAAGGGCGACCGGCCAGGCTGAAATCGCCCGCGCCACGCTGGAATCGGTTTGTTTCCAGACCCGTGACTTGATCACCGCCATGACTGATGACTGGAGCGGACCGGGCACCGACGGTGGCGACACCATTTTGCGCGTCGATGGCGGCATGGTGCAGTCGGACTGGACCATGCAGTTTCTGGCCGACATTCTCGATGCCCCGGTCGACCGGCCAACCATACTGGAGACCACGGCGCTGGGCGCGGCATGGCTTGCCGGCCACGATGCCGGTGTCTGGCCGGACAGGGACGGATTTGCAGGATCGTGGCGGCTGGATCGCCGGTTCGAACCACAAATGGATGCGGCGACACGCGATGCGAAATTGGCGTTATGGGCCAACGCGATCGCGCGAACAGTGACAAATCGCGCCACCTGAGCGGATCGGATGCCGGTTGGGCTTGCGCCTGATTGACAATCGCATCATTGTCCGCGTTCCTGCTGCCAATCGGCAATCGCGGTAACGCGGCAGGCAATCCATCGGCGTGGATCGAACAGGCGCAAGGGGCGGCTGGTGGCAACCATGGCATGGGTAACAGTGGGCGGAGAACGAGAATGACGAAGGTCAATATGACCGTAAACGGCACACCGGTTTCCGGCGAGGTCGAGGACAGAACCTTGCTGGTCCAGTTTTTGCGTGAGGATCTGCGGCTGACCGGCACCCATGTCGGTTGCGACACATCCCAGTGCGGCGCCTGTCTGGTTCAGGTCAACGGCGTGCCGCTCAAATCATGCACCATGCTTGCCGTTCAGGCCGAGGGCGGGCAGGTGCGCACCATCGAAGGATTGGCAGACGGCGACAAGCTGCATCCGGTGCAGGCGGCGTTTCGCGAAAATCACGGCCTGCAATGCGGCTTTTGCACACCGGGCATGATCATCGCGGCGATCGACATGATCGAGCGCCACGGCAGCGATCTCGACGAGCAGACCATTCGCGCGGAACTGGACGGCAATATGTGCCGCTGCACCGGTTACCACAATATCGTCAAATCCATTAAGGCGGCAGCCGTCGCCATGGCCAGCTAACACGGCCGGCTGACAGGGCAATCCATGTACGAGACAAATTATCACAAAGCCACCAGCGTTGCCGACGCGGCAGCCAGGATCGAAGCCGCAGAAGATGGCAAATTACTGGCTGGCGGGCACACGCTCATTCCGACCATGAAGCAGCGGCTGGCGGCGCCATCGGACCTGATCGACATCGGCGATCTGGATGAGCTGAAAGGCATTTCGCTGAGTGGCGGACAACTGACTGTCGGCGCCGCCACAACCCACACCGAAGTGGCGGGTTCGGCAGACGTGATCGCTGCCATACCGGCCCTTGCCGATCTGGCCGGCGAGATCGGCGATCCCCACGTGCGCAATCGCGGCACCATCGGCGGATCGGTTGCCAACAACGATCCGGCTGCCGATTATCCGGCGGCTGTCGTGGCGCTGGATGGCACGGTCGAGACCAATCAGCGGAGCCTGTCAGCGGCCGATTATTTCACCGGCATGTTCGAGACGGCATTGGGCGAAACCGAGATCATCAAGTCGATTCGCTTCGCCGTGCCGGAAAAAGCCGCCTATTGCCGCTTTCCCAATCCGGCCTCGCGCTATCCGATGGCCGGCGTTTTCATCGCCTGTTATCCGGGCAATGTGGTCCGTGTCGCGGTTACCGGTGCCAGCCAGGAGGGCGTCTTCCGTTGGCTGGAAGCTGAAACGGCGCTTTCCGCCAACCTGTCCGCCGAGGCGCTGAATGGTCTTGCCGTCGATGCCGACGCCATGTTGTCAGATATTCACGGCACCGGTCCCTATCGCGCCAATCTGGTGGCAGTGATGGCAAAGCGGGCTGTCGCCAACCTCGCTTGATCGGCATCTGTCGGTCTGTCGCTAATTTCGGGGACGCCCCAGTACGGAAAGCGTCTGCTCGCGGTTTGCCGCGGGTCGATGCGCCTTTGACAGAGCAGCGGTGAGTTCATCGATCCGTTCGGCATTGTTGGCGGCAGGCCTGCCATCGGCCATCAGGAGATTGTTTTCAAAACCGATGCGGCAATGGCCGCCTTGCTGAACAGCCACGACTAGCGCTGCCGTCTCCGAGCGCCCGAAGGCGCAGACCATGAACGACGATTGGTCGTTCCTTCCGGCTTCGGCACGGGCGGCGATGAAGGGCGCCAGATCGGCCGGATCGCTCTCCTGATTGGCTGCATAGCGCCCGAGCACAAAGAGAAGCGATGGCGCCGTGCCGGGTATGACACTCGCCGTCTGGAGTGCGTTAAACCGTGTCACATCATCCGGAGAGTACAGAATATGCTGTACGGCAATGCCCGCTTCGTACATTTCCGCATAGAATTTTGTGGCTTTAGCGAAGTCCTGACCATCGGGAACGAGTTCGGATACGGCAACACTCACCGCCTCCGGTTGAACCGCCCGCACAACCGCCATCTGCTGGTCCGGCGCATAGATTCCGACCGCTTCGGTGGTTATCTGCACGACAAGATCGGGGCCAGTACTCGCGCGCACCGCGGCAATCGCCTCGCGGTAGAGGCCGGCATCCAACGTATGCCGCCCATCCGCATCGCGCACATGAAGATGTAGCGCCTGTGCGCCAATTTGATGGACCGTTTTGGCCTCCGTGGCGATCTCCTCAATCGTCATCGGCAGCGCGCGATGGTCGGATTTCGTCCGCCGCGCGCCATTGATGGCAGCCATGATCACAAGCGGTTTCGGGTGAGGCATTGAATTGCAGGTCCGGTTGGCATTTCGCAACCGGACCGTGGCCTGTCGCGGGGCGACAAATCAAGCGCTTTGCGCGATGCCACAACGCTGCTCACACTTGGCGGCCAATTCATCAGGTTGACGCACGGTGTTGAAACCGCGAAAGGATCGCACGAACAGGCATGTCCATCTGCCGCCACCGGTTCAGCGATAAGCGCCTGCACACGCCCGGCGTGATCAAAAATGCCGAAAGGAATTGCAATGACCAACCCAGCACCCGCAGACAGCGTCGTTTCAGGCTTTTTCGAAGATGATCTGGCGGCTGCCGACCCGGCGGTCAAACAGGCGATCGATGCCGAGCTTGTGCGCCAGCAACAGGATATCGAACTGATCGCCTCGGAAAATATCGTCTCGCGTGCGGTTCTGGAAGCGCAGGGCTCGGTCCTGACCAACAAATATGCCGAGGGCTATCCCGGCCGGCGCTACTACGGCGGTTGCCAGCATGTCGACGTGGTCGAAAACCTGGCGATCGAACGGGCCAAGCAACTGTTCGGTTGCAATTTCGCCAATGTGCAGCCCAGTTCCGGCAGCCAGATGAACCAGGCGGCGTTTTTGGCGCTGCTCCAGCCTGGCGATACCTTCATGGGCCTTGATCTGAATTCCGGTGGCCACCTGACCCATGGTTCTCCGGTCAACATGTCGGGCAAATGGTTCAACGTTGTCTCCTACGGCGTGCGCGAGGACGATCAACGCCTCGACATGGACGATGTGGCAGCCAAGGCGGAAGCGCACCGTCCCAAACTGATTATCGCCGGCGGCACCGCCTATTCGCGCGTCTGGGATTGGGAAAAATTCCGTGAGATTGCCGATTCCATCGGCGCCTATCTGATGGTCGACATGGCCCACATTTCCGGGCTCGTGGCCGGCGGCGTTCATCCCTCGCCATTGCCCCATGCACATGTGGTGACAACAACTACCCACAAATCCTTGCGCGGACCCCGTGGCGGTCTGATTCTGACCAACGACGAGGCGATGGCCAAAAAGATGAATTCGGCGGTCTTTCCTGGCCTTCAGGGCGGCCCGCTGATGCATGTGATCGCCGCCAAGGCGGTCGCGTTTGCCGAAGCGCTGCGCCCGGATTTTTCTGTCTATGCCCAAAATGTCGTCGACAATGCCCGGATGCTGGCGGCGACCATGATACAGGGCGGTCTGGATATCGTTTCCGGCGGCACCGACAACCATGTGATGCTTGTCGATTTGCAACCCATGGACCTCACCGGCAAGGCGGCGCAGGCGGCGCTGGGGCGCGCGGCGATTACCTGCAACAAGAACGGTGTGCCGTTTGATCCGCAAAAACCGTTTGTGACATCGGGCATTCGGCTGGGTTCTCCAGCTTGCACCACCCGCGGATTTGGCACCGCCGAGTTTCGCCTGACCGGGCAGTTGATCCTGGAAGTGCTGAACGGCCTTGCCCAAAATGGCGTAGAGGCCAATCAGGATGTCGAGGCCAGCGTCCGGACAAGGGTTCTGGAACTCACGGGCCGGTTCCCGATCTATGCGGACTGAAGGATGACGAGAGTATCGCAATCACCAAAGAGCGACGCCGCGCATAGGTGATTGCTAATTCGGTGATTTTCCGGTGATAATCGCCGCGAACGATGGCCGTGTCTGGCCACTTCGCTGGCCCGGACCGGCGGCAACGCCGGAGCGCAAACGCACTCATGCGGATTTTTTCAGACAAATACCGGCCCGTCCACATGGGCCCGTTTCCGCTGGAGCGTCTCTCCCGGCTTGAGGCCATGCCCGACCTGTCACTCGTACCGGCGCCAAGGCAAATATCGTACAAGCGCCCGGACCAGCCGGAGAGCATCATCAACGCCATGGCCGAATATCAGGCCATGCTTGATGCGATCCGTGACGGTTTCGTCAACAAGACCCGCGCCGAATGCCCCGATGACCCGCAAGAGCGCGCCAATCATCTCAAAGCCTTCGGATATTTCTGTGATGCAGCGATGGTCGGCATTGGCCCGTTGCCGCCCGAAGCGTTGTTGGCCACGCCCTTCGTCAATCCCGACATCGGCCGGTTGGCCGACGACCTGCGCTCCAAACAGACCAAGACACTGGCGTCCGGCATCGATCTGATCATGGCCGATCTGAAGGAATCCATGGATGCGCCGCCAACCAGCATCGATCATCACAATCGGGCGTTGGTGTTTCTTTACGACTTCCCCCGTGATCCCGATTCCACAGAACCCGGTGCCGAATGG
>CAXMRP010000059.1:0-5923 GCA_964196155.1 uncultured Polyangiaceae bacterium | reverse complement strand
GGCCGGCGCGATATCTGGAATTCGGTGCCCGATGCGCTGGCCTCGATCGCCAACTATCTGAAGGCCCATGGCTGGCAGTCCGGCCGGGACTGGGGCTATGAGGCGGTGGTTCCCGATGCGGTTTCGTGCACGCTTTCAGGTCCCGAGCAGGGCCGGCCGATTGCCGAGTGGGCGGGCGCTGGCGTTGCCCGTGTCGCCGGGCGGCAATGGCCGGGGCATGAACTGCCGCGGACCGGCTATCTGCTGTTTCCGGCCGGGCGCCATGGGCCGGCCTGGGTGACGACGCCGAATTTTTATGTGCTGAAGGAATATAACGAATCTGATCTGTACGCGCTGTTCATCGGTCATCTGGCCGACCGGTTTGGCAAGGATCGCAAATTCGTCGGCGGCTGGTCGAAAGTTGGCGGGTTCAACCGCGCCGATGTTCAGGCGATGCAGAAAAAGCTGGAAAAGCGCGGGCTTGATGTGGGCGGTGCAGACGGGCTGATCGGTTTCAAAACCCGGATCGCTGTCGGAACTGTTCAGTCAAAATCCGGCCGGCCGGTAACCTGTTTTCCGGACCGGGCATTTATTGGCGCATTGCGATAGGGTTCAACCCTGCCACTGGTTGGCGGACAAAAAAACCGGACAGGGCAAAAAGCCATGTCCGGTTATTCGATGCCGAATTGTTCGATGCGCTTGGATGAACTGAAAAGACCAAAGCCCTTGGGCTTATGCCCGGTGCCACCTTCTTTTCGCATCCCTCCGGCTTGTCGAAGTTAAAAAGTGCTCTAATTGCGGGCTGGCGCCGGCTTGGACCCTGTTTCGGTCGCAACGAGTGTGGTCGGCACGAACGGAAGGAACTGACGGAATACGGAGTTGGCGTCGGCGGTTGCCGGCATGGAGAAGGCCAACGCCGCTGCCAGCACCAGGCCATGCCAAGGCTTCATCATTGGTGAAATGTTCATGCGTGCGATCGTTTTCATCTTCAGTGCCTCGGTAAATCCGCAGCGCGGATTTTCAAGTAAATTCCGGCGGACAACTTTTATCCATTTGTTGCAAGTAATTTATCTAAAATTTTCGACTAATTCGTCTACAAAGATGGTTAATTACCTGATCTGAAACAGGAAATTAGCCGATTGGAAAAGGAATCCTTGCCCCGATGAATGATTCAGCGGGGTTTGGATTTACGTTCCGGTGACCAACGAAGCTACCGAATTGTCTGGTTGGCGCTGCAGTCTGCGATCAACTGGCGATCATCTGGGGTGCAACCATTTGGGCAGGAAGGAATAGGGATCGTCGGCGAACCCGGTGTCGTAGGCAACATTGAGTGCGGCAAGTTTGCCGCCAAAACTGCCATCCTTGAAGGCGTCGAAGGTTTCGGTGCAACCGCCGATCAATTCACCGCCGACAAATATTTGCGGGATGGTCTGGATGCCGGTGCGTTCGCACAGGGCGACTCGCAATTTTCGGCCCATGTTATCTTCTTGCAGGGCGGCCGAATCCAGATCGATGGTGCGGTAGGGAATGTCGGCCTTGGCGAACATGTTGCGCACCGACCAGCAGAATTCGCACCATTCGTGGGAAAACATCACCACCGGATTATCGGCGTCGGCGACGATGTCGTCGATCCTGACTGCCGCCGCCGGATCGACCGGCTCGGCCGGCGGCGGCGGGGCGGCGGGCTTGTCATCATCTTCATCCGGAGGCGGCGCCGAAACATCGAAGCGGTAGCGCGGTGTCGATTGCGAGATTTCGATTTCCGCGTCGGTCATCTCTTCGGGCACATCGGCAAACAGCGGCGTCGACAGATAACGCTCGCCGGTGTCGGGCAACATGGCAAGGATGGTCGTGCCGGCTTCGGCCTGGTTGGCGATGGCCATGGCACCGGCAAACGTGGCGCCGCCGGACACGCCGGTAAATATGCCTTCGCGCCGGGCCAGCTGGCGGGAATAGTCCATGGCGTCGTTGCCGTTGATCGGCAGATACTGGTCGATCGCGCCGGCATCGAGCACGTCCTGCGCCAGCTTGGGGATAAAGTCCGGCGACCAGCCCTGCATCAGATGGGGGCGAAAACCGGGATGGCTCTTTGTCGGCTGGCCGTCCGTGTCGCATTCCTGGGCGATACCGGTCGATAGCATCTGGGAGTTATCGGGCTCGCAGACGAATATTTTCGTATCGGGCCGCTCCTTGCGCAGCACGCGGGCGACGCCTTTCAGCGTACCGGCGGTGCCGAAGCCGGTGACCCAGTAGTCGAGGCGTTCGCCGTCAAAATCAGCGAGGATTTCCGGGGCCGTGGTTTTTGAGTGCACATCAGCATTGGCTTCATTCTCAAATTGCCGGGCGAAGAACCAGCCATATTTGTCCGCCAGTTCTATGGCCTTGTAGAGAGAGCCGGAGCCTTTTTCCGAGGCTGGGGTCAGCACCACCCTGGCGCCGAGGAAGCGCATCAGCTTGCGGCGTTCCACCGAAGCGCTTTCCGGCATGGTGACAACAAGCGGATATCCCCGGGCAGCACAGACCATGGCAAGGCCGATGCCGGTATTGCCGCTCGTTGCCTCGATCACCGTCTGGCCGGGCTTCAGCGATCCGTCGCACTCGGCCGCCTCGATGACGCCCAGCGCCAGCCGGTCCTTGACCGAGCCCATCGGATTGAAAGCCTCGACCTTGACGTAAAGATTGATGCCCGCGGGCGCCAGATGATTGATCCGGATGACCGGGGTGTTGCCGATGGTCTCCAGAATGGAATTGTATTTGGCCATTTGTTTGATCCTTGTGTTCCGGTGGCTGCATGACCCTTGCGATCCGGCGGCCCGTATTGGTTATTGGTTGGCACCGGCAGTTGGCGAACCTCATATTTCACCATGGGTACCAGCGTGTAAACGGTGTTGAAATAGCGTGTGATTGGCGGGTGAAACCCGCAGCTCGACCTGTGGTACCGGATATTCAGCGGCGGACCGGTGCGCGGCGGCCGGCAAAAACGATGGCTGATACGGCAACGGCAAACAGGATCGTGGCGGTGTCGACCGCCTCGCCAAGAATGAGTGCGGCAATCGCCAGGGTGACGAATGTTTGTAACAGCTGCACCTGGCTGACCCGGGCAACGCCGGCCATGGCGAGGCCGGCATTCCAAGCGAAAAATCCGATGAACATGGAAAAGGCGGCGAGATAGGCCAATGCGCCCCAGTGGTTGGCCGGCGCGCTGGCGTAGCCGGGCTGCCACAGGAAAAATGTCGCGATGACGGTGACCGGCAGCGACAGAACCAGCGCCCATGAGATCACCGCCCAGCCGGGCAGGGCGCGCGACAGCCGTCCCGACACGGCGTAGCCAACCGCGGCGCTTGCCGCACTCAGGCCGAGCCAGAGATCACCGACGGCCAGCCGTCCGAATTCGCCATCGCGCAGCGCAAAGACAATGACCAGCGCACCACCGGATACGGCGGCAAACCAGAACAGGGCCGATGGCCGCTCGTTGTTGATGAATACCGAGGCGATCACGGTGGCCAGCGGCAAAATGCCGAGGACAACACCGCCATGGGCGGCCGGCACGGTTGTCATGGCGATGCCGGACAACAGCGGAAAGCCGATCACCAGCGTTGCGGCGATGATCGCGAGGGCGCTCAGGTGCTGACGGGTTATCGCGACCGGGCGGGCGAGCAACGATGCGCCGGCCAGCAGACCGGCGGCGGCGGCGCGGGCGAGGGTCAAAAACAGCGGATCGAAACTTTCCACAGCAAGCCGGGTCATCGGCAAGGTTGCGCCGAAAATGACGACGCCGATGAAGCCCAGCAACAAACCCAGTGTTTCCCGTGACATGGCGTCGTCCGCTGCCAGAATTAACCAGAGCAGCGGTCTTAGTGTTCTGGTTGCGTGGCGGCAACGCTGTTTTCGTGCCCCCATGCCAGGATGGCTTGATTTACCGCGGTGTCGGTGCCACCTGTCGCGGTGCCAGCCGGCCGGACGGCCGCTCCGTGGATTGCCTTGCGGCAAAATGCGGGGAGGAAAGTCCGGGCTCCATGGAAACACGGTGCCGAGGAAAGCTCGGCGAGGGAAACCGGCTTGCCGGCCAACCTCAGGGAAAGTGCCACAGAAAGCAAACCGCCGGCCGGGCTTTTGGCTCAGCCGGCAAGGGTGAAAGGGTGGGGTAAGAGCCCACCGCGGCTCTGGTAACAGCGCCGGCAGGGCAAACCCCACCGGGAGCAAGACCAAGAAGGGGCGGCGCGGGGCCGGGTTTGTGCCCGATATGCCCCAGCCCGTTTTCAGGCCAGCCGCCCGGGTCGGTCGCAGGACGTGTCCGGCAACGGGCACGCAAGATGAATGGTCGTCACGTCCGGCGGAAACGCCGGGCCTTACAAAACCCGGCTTACAGGCCGGCTGGCATTTTTCTCAACACTTCGCCGACACCGGCCCGGTCCAATATCGGTGGTTTGGGGCGGCAATACCGGTTCAGGCGGAGCCGCCGTCTTTTTTGCGCAGGATCTTTTTGACCTTGGCGCAATAGGCAGCCGAGCGCTTGTTCATGCGCTTAGCATAGTGGCCGGCATTGTATTTCAGGATCGTGCCGCAAACGGTCTTGTTGCCGCGCCGGTGGGCCTCGCCGAGATATTTCATGCCCCAGCGCAGATTTGTATCGGGGTTGTAGAGCGCCTTGACCGAACCGCGATAGCCGATACCGCGCGCCGTCTGCGGCAGGATCTGCATCAGGCCGACTTCGCCGGAGCCGCCGCGGGCGCCGGCATTATACCGGCTTTCGATCTGGATCACGGCATGAGCCAGCGCAACCGGCACACCGTTGGAACGGGCGTGGCGGGCGATCAGGGCATTGTAGCGCTTGGAATTGTAGCGCTTGCCGGCAGCCAGGGTGATTGTCGGATCGGCAGGGTCAGCGATTGCCGGGCTGGTGATCACCGGGCCGGGGTTTGCCAGACCGGCGATCGGGGCCGGGTTGCCGGCGCCAGCGTGGCTGGCCGCCGTTTGCAGAACAACAATGGAAAGGGCCGCCGCTGCGCGAACCGTCAGGGAAATAGAAGAAATAGTCATGTGCCGCTTCTGTAAAAATTTCGGAAATAGAGGAGGGAGGTCACCGCGAGCGCGGCGGGTAGCGATGAAATAAGGCAAGAATACGCAAACACCAGTCACACAATGTTGCATTGCAGCAATAATCGATCACGGACGGTCAGTTCGCCGCCACACTGTGCTATTTTGGCAACAAATTTGCCCATTTGGACCTAGTTGGAGGGGTCCGGGGCGGAAAACCGGTTTTCGCGTTCCCTGAATTCGCGCCTAGTCCAGCGCCGAACAAAGCCCGCTCCAGACAGGGCCCGGAGCGGTTACTATAATTCGGTGCTGTAATCGGACAGACTGCGCTGTCCGATAGTCAAGTCACTTCGAACATTCCGGACAGCGCTCCGCATGTCGGCCAGGTGCCACAAGCGACACAGGCGGTTCCTCAAACACCGCAAATTTGCACATCGCGATGCAGGTGGAGGAACCGTCCACAGCATCAATACCGGAAGTCTGGCACTACCCGCGCGATCTAGCGCCTATCCTGTTACACGCCTGGTTATGGAGACCGAAAACCGCCGAACTCCAGATTAGGGTCTGGTACCATCTCAGGGGGCAGGTCAAGGTTGCCATCGATGGCAAATGGGCGTGGGAGCTGCCATAATCAGGACTTGAGGAGGGCGCGGATTTTAGCATAGTGAAACTGCCAATAAAGTTCGGTAGGGATTGCCAATTGTCCAAAAACATCAGGTCACCTTCGTCGGCTAATCCGAATGGCAACGCGCAAACGCTCTATCGATGTCTCGCGCTGGCGCCGCCTGGCCGCAAAGACATAGTCCTTCACAATCGTGATGCCGCCGGCAAAGCCATGCTCATCGCGCAGCCGTTCAAAGATCCGCTTCGACGTATGCCGTTGCTTCTTGTGAACAAGCCTGTCCGT
>CAXMRP010000058.1:0-12400 GCA_964196155.1 uncultured Polyangiaceae bacterium | reverse complement strand
TCCGCGACGATCGCGCGCAATCGCTGACGGTCGCCGGCGGATACGGTGAAGGAAATTCCACTGCGCATGCACCAGACTCGCACGCCTCAGCACAATAGGGAATCACAAATCGGACTCTTTTGATCCGATCATTCCACTAGTCCCCAATTCCCTGTGATTAGACCGACATGACCAATCTGGATAAAAAGCTGGCTGAAGCCGGCGCCCGCCTGCCCTGTGTGTCGGTCATTGTCGGCGTGTTCAACCAGGCACCGTTCATTGAACAGGCGGTCCGATCGGTTGCCAATCAGAGTTATCGCGAATTTGATTGTGTGATTGTTGACGACAAGTCCACCGATGACAGCGTTGAACAGATCGAAAAATGTCTCCGCGAACTCGGCGATGACCGGTTTCGGCTCATTGCCAACCCCGACAATGGCGGCCAGATGGCCACGATGCTTTCCGGTCTCGATGCCACCACCGGTCCCTTTGTCGCGTTCATCGACGGGGACGACATCTGGGGCGCGACATTTCTGGAGTGCCATATCGGCGTTCATCTGAACCCGGCAGGAGCCGCGGCCGTTTCAAGCTCCGATATGGTGCTGATTGACGCAAAGGGCATCGTGCTGGCGGGCGGTCATGTCAGCTTTCGCGGCGGCGATCCCCGGCGTTACCGCGCCAGAAACAAGATCATCCATTTGGAAGGCGAGGGTGCAGAAACCGTCATCTTTGTCGAGCGCGGCGTGACCAACTGGCTGTGGGCAACCACATCGGGGATGGTGTTCCGCCGGCAGGCGCTGGAAGCAATGCGGCCTTTCGATCCCGCCCAGATACCGATCTGCGCCGACTATTACTGGGCCCACGCCGCCCATCTTCTGGGCGGAACGGTTCGGCTGGAGCGGGCGCTGGGCAGTTATCGGGTTCATGGCGGCAATTCATGGGCCAGTGCGCAACTGTTCGGCGAAGGCTCCCGGCCCGGCGACGCCCCGGCGGGCATGTCCGCCCAGATTCGGTCCGCCATGATCTACAAATTCTGCCGCGCCGTCCCCGAACTTGAGGCAATCATCCCCCGCCGCCGGCTCAAGCGATCCCTCATCTCGCTGGTCGGATGGGAGGGCGCGTTCAAACTCCACAAGGACGATCAAGCAGCCCGTGAGCTCCTTGGCGACTGGCCGACACCCCAGCGCAAGTTCATCTTGAAATGCACCCAGCTCCTGCCCCGCTACCTGCTGCCCAGGAAACTGCGGCGGCTGAAAGCCGAGGAAATCCTGTCCAATGAAGTTTAGAGTTCGCAAACGGGCCGCAAAACTCGTCAGGCGGTTCCGCAAATATCTGCGGCAATCGTCGCGAACCGACGCTGCCGGCCGGACTTTCATGCGCTCGGTCTATGGTCCCGAATTGCTCGACTCCCGGCGATCGCACATTTGAACTGTGTACCACCGGTTACGGCCCCTTTGTCGGCGATGCCATCCGCAATCACGACCGGGACTTCCTGTTTCTCGACATTGGCGCCAATCTTGGCCTGTTCAGCCTGCTGGCCGATCGTCATCCGCGCTGCCGGCGGGTTGTGGCATTTGAGCCGCTCCCCGAAATTTTCGCCAATCTGAAGGTCAATCTTCAACACAATCAGGCCCGCAAGGTCGAGGCCGTCTGTGGCGCTATCACCAGCACGGACTGCGACCGTGTCTATCTGGAATACAATCCCGGACACTCCGGCATGTCAAAAATTGTCGGCAAGCGGCAGGATGCGGTCCGGGCGCAGGCCCTGGGGCCGGACGCGATCATCGCGGCAGTTGGCCCGGACACAACAGCCATCCTTGCAAAAATCGACGTTGAAGGTGCCGAACTCGACGTCCTGTCGGTGCTCCGCCAAACACCATTTTACTGTGCCATCGGCGAAATCATTGTCGAAGTGTCGGAATTCAATGCCGGCGCCGAATATTGCGCCGAACTGATTGCCGCGCTGGAATCAGACGGGTTCCAGGAAGCAGCGCGCGGCGGTGATGCCAATCACTATGACGCGCTGTACCGGCGCACGGCCACGCATCAAGGCGCCCCGGCCTGATTCTCAGCCAGCGCGCCCGCTTGCAGAAATCCCGCTACCGCCCGACTGGCGGTAAAACAGCGGATCAGACGAAGTTTTTGAACTTGTTGTTGAAGCGCGACAGCCGGCCACCGCGGTCAATCAGGTGCTGGCCGGCGCCGGTCCATGCCGGGTGGGTCAGCGGATCGATATCCAGCGTCAGCGTGTCGCCTTCCGCCCCGTAGGTCGAGCGGGTCCAGTATTCCGTGCCATCGGTCATCACGACCTTGACGGGATGATAATCAGGATGAATGTCTTTTTTCATGGTCCAGAACCCGAATTGGCTGCGGCCACACCGATAAAGGCGCACAGGCCGTCGCATCATATCACTTGGTTGTCGCCCTCGTTACTGGCAATTGCGCCAGCAAACCCGATATAGGATGCCGAAGGTCAAATTCGATGCGTCCTATATCGAAATCTGGCCCAACCATCAAGCCTCTTGCGATCCGGCGCACCACAATCGCCAGACGCCATTACCATCGGTAGGGAAACTGGAATTACAATGCGCCGGCTACCGAACCCATCAAGGTTACGACAAATTCAAATGGCAAACAGCGCGCCTCGCCAGTTCACGGCTCTCATGTGACCGACGCCCCATCGACAAAAACGCCGTCCGAGCGCCGCAATTTGCGGCCTCTGGTCGCCATCGGCACCTACTTCTGGCGCTACAAGCTGCGTGTGGCCGCGGCGCTGGTTGCCTTGCTGGCGGCGGCGATCATCACCCTGACCATTCCGCTGGCGCTGCGCCAGATGATCGATGTCGGCTTTTCCACCACCGATACCGCCTTCGTCGACCGGGCTTTCTTCGCGATGATGGCGCTGGCCGGCCTGCTCGCGGTGGCAAGCGCCAGCCGCTATTATCTGGTGATCACCCTTGGCGAGCGCATCGTCACGGACCTGCGCGCCGATCTGTTCGCCCATATCCTCACCCTGTCGCCGGCCTTTCACGATACTGCCCACTCGGGCGAAATCACCTCGCGACTGACCGCCGACACCACCCAGATCAAGTCCGCCATGGGTGTCAGTGCGTCGACGGCGCTGCGAAATCTCGTGCTGTTCGTCGGCGCGATGACGATGATGGTCATCACCAGCCCGAAACTGTCGGCGCTGGTGCTGCTGATCATTCCGGTGATCGTCCTGCCGCTCGTCGCCTTTGGCCGCAAGGTGCGCGACCGCTCCCGCCATGCCCAGGATATGCTGGCCGCCGCCACGGCGTTCGCCGCCGAACGAATCAGCACCGTGCGCGCCATTCAGGCGGTTGTCGGCGAGGATCAGGCCACCATCCGGTTTGCCGCCCGAACCGAAGAAGCCTTTGTCAGCGCCCGCAGCGCCACCCGCGCCCGCGCCCTGTTGACCGCCTTTGCTATTTTTGTCGTCTTCACATCGGTTGTCGCGATCCTGTGGTGGGGCGCGCAGTCGGTGCTGGCTGGCGACATGAGCGCCGGCCAGCTCAGCCAGTTCGTGCTCTATTCGATTTTTGCCGCCGGCGCGCTCAGCGAACTGAGCCAGGTCTGGGGCGAATTATCGCTGACCGCCGGGGCGGCCGAGCGCATTGTCGAACTTCTGGCGACCCGGCCAGCCATCACCTCGCCGGCCAACCCAGTCATCTTGCCGGAACCGCCGCGCGGCGAAATCCGCTTCGACGCCGTGACATTTGCCTATGAAGGCGGCAGCGGCTCGGTCTTGCGGGAAATCAATCTCACGGTTCAGGCCGGCGAACGGGTGGCCATTGTCGGCCCGTCAGGCGCCGGCAAATCTTCGCTGTTTTCGCTGATCCTGCGCTTTTACGATCCCACAGCCGGCACCATCACCATGGATGGCGTCCCGCTGGCATCCGCCGATCCGGCTGCGATTCGCTTGCGCACCGCACTGGTGCCCCAGGACACGGCGATTTTTGCCGCAACGGTCACCGACAATATCGGCTTTGCCAGCCCGAATGCCTCAGATCAACAGATCCGCGACGCCGCCCGTGCCGCCCGCGCCGATGGCTTCGTGAACGAATTGCCGGCCGGCTACGACACGGTTCTGGGCGAACGCGGCGTCACCCTGTCCGGCGGCCAGCGCCAGCGCATTGCCATCGCCCGGGCGATATTGAAGGACGCGCCGATCCTGCTGCTCGATGAAGCCACAAGCGCCCTTGATGCCGAAAACGAAACCCAGGTTCAGGCGGCGCTCGACACGCTGATGCAAGGCCGCACCAGTCTGGTCATCGCCCACCGGCTGGCCACCATCCGCAGCGCCGACCGCATCATCGTCATGGATGAGGGCCGCATCGTTGAAGAAGGCACCCACGAGGCGCTGATCGCCGAAGGTGGTCTGTATGCACGGCTGGCCGCCTTGCAGTTTGATGCGGCCCCGGATGCGGCTCCAAGTGCGGCACCGGAAGTGGCCCCTGCCTGACCGGCCCGAACAGAGGCGGTCCGCTCTCTTTCGCCAAAATTCTAAAGACCCAGAGCGTCCACGACGGCTTTGCGCATGACGGCGGCGTCGACATCGACCCCGGTCCAGTATTTCACCGCAATGACGCCCTGATTGACCAGCATGCCCATGCCATCAAGGACCGTGCATCCCCGCGCTTCGGCGTCACGAATGAAATGCGTGCGGGTCGGGTTATGGATGCCATCGGCGACGACCATGCCCGGCGTCAGGGTCTCAAGGTCAAGATCAAGCCGGCCATCGACATCGGGGAAAAGGCCGATCGACGTCGCATTGATCACGATCTGCCGGTCGGCCGGAACCGAATAGGTCTGCGACCACACCACAAGATCAGCTTCTGTCGGCGTTTTCTCATTAAGCAGGTCGACAACCCCCTGCCCGCGCTCCGTGCTGCGATTGACGATCGTGATCCGCGCAACGCCAGCCAATGCCAGTTCGACGCTGACCGCCCGCGCCGCGCCGCCGGCCCCGAACAGCACAACCGACTTGCCGGCGACATCGGTGACACCGCTCAGCGCCTGCACAAATCCCTTGCCGTCGGTGTTCTCGCCGATCAGCTTGTCGCCCCGGCGAACCACCGTGTTGACCGCGCCCATCACCGCCGCGGACTCGCCCAACCCGTCGAGATGATCAATCACCGCAACCTTGTGCGGGATCGAGCAATTGAACCCGGCCCAGCCCATCGCCCGGGCGCCGCGCACTGCCTCGCCAAGCGCTTCGGGCGAAACCTCGCAATTGATATAGCGCCAGTCGAGTTTGTGATGCCTGAAGGCCGCTTCCATCATGGCAACGGTCGGATTTTCCGCCGCCGGCATGGCGAAACTGCCGGTCAGCTGACTGAGAAAATTGGCTGCCATCGTCCATTGCTCCCCTGTGGCTGGTGGATGGGCCGGGGCTATTCGGTCGCCGGCGGGTCCATCGCTCCGGTCATCATCGCCACCGCATCGGACATCGAGTGATCCTTGGGATCGATGACACACAACCGCTTGCCAAGGCGATGGATATGGATCCGGTCGGCGACCTCGAACACATGCGGCATATTGTGCGAAATAAGCACGATCGGAATGCCCCGCGCCCGCACGTCCTGGATCAGTTCAAGCACCCGCTGGGATTCCCTGACCCCCAACGCCGCCGTCGGCTCGTCCATGATGATGACCTTGGAGCCAAACGCCACGGCGCGGGCAACGGCCACACCCTGCCGCTGTCCACCCGACAATGTTTCCACCGCCTGGCCGATATTCTGAATAGTCATCAGTCCCAGTTCGGAAAGCTTCGCGCGCGCGCCGCGCTCCATGGCAACCCGGTCAAGGGTGCGAAACACCGAACCCATTATACCCCCGAGACGAATTTCGCGGCCCAGATACATATTGTCGGCAATCGACAGCGCCGGTGACAGGGCAAGGTTCTGATACACCGTCTCGATGCCGGACTGACGCGCCTCCATCGGCGAGCGAAACTGGATGCGTTCGCCCTCCAGATGCATTTCGCCCTCATCAGGCGTCAGCGCACCGGAGATCGCCTTGATCATGGTGGATTTGCCGGCGCCATTGTCGCCGATCACACCCAGAATTTCGCCGGGATAGAGTTCAAAATCCGTCTGGTCCAGCGCCACGACGCGGCCGAAATGCTTGGTCAGACCGCGCGCGGTCAGGATCGGTTCGACACTTTCGGGCGCAACACTCATGCCGATACCTTTCTGATCCACTGATCAAGCGCCACCGCCGCAATGATAAGACAACCAATGGCAAACCGCTGCCACAGCACATCGACGCCGGCCAGTTTCAGGCCAGAGGCGAAAATGCCAACGATCAACGCGCCGGACAACGCGCCAAGGATCGACCCGCGCCCGCCAAATAGCGAGGTACCGCCGATCACCACAGCGGTAATCGATGCAAGGTTGGCCTCAAAGAAACTTTGCGGGCTGACCGAACCGACCCGGCCAATCGCCACCCAGGCGCTGATGCCGCAGATCAGCCCGGCCAGGGCGTAGACCTGAATCAACAGGCGATCGGTGCGAATGCCCGACAGTTCCGCCGCCTCCCGGTCATCGCCAACTGCGTAGACATGCCGGCCCCAGGCGGTTTTGTTGAGGATGTACCAAAGGACAATGAAGGTCGCGATCATCAAAAACGATCCGGTGGTGAACACAAAACCACCCAGATTGATCCGCGTGCCGAAATATTTCAACGCCGGCGCCACCACATCAATGTCCTGGCTGCGCACCGTTTGCGAGCCCGAATACCAGATCACCAGCGCGAAAAAGATATTCCAGGTACCCAGCGTCACGATGAACGGCGGCAACCGCAGCCGGGTCACCAAAAGGCCGTTCACGATGCCGCACAAGGTGCCGAATATAAATCCAACGGGTATGGATATGATCGACGGGACACCCAGCGTTACCGCCATTTTGCCCATTATCACCGAGCTCAGCACCATGATCGCCGCCACCGACAGATCGATACCAGCGGTGAGAATGATCAGGGTCTGTGCTGCGGCCAGCATGCCAATAACGGTGACCTGCTGAACGATCAGCGAAAGATTGAACGCTGAAAAGAACCGGTCGCCGGCAAATCCCCAGAACGCCAGCACGGTAACGAACATGATCAGCACCGGCACCATCGCCGGGTTGCCGTGTAGAAAATGCTGGATTTTCTGGAGTTTGGTCCGCTCGGCAAACTCGAAGGACGCCACAGACTGATCGGCATCGCCGGTCGCACGCCGTGCTTCAGCGTCAGTCAATTCACTCATGATGTCCGTTTCCCCCGAAAAACAGGGCGACCAAGGCCGCCCTGTTCATGCCTTATACGATTCTGTTCAGCAGGCTTAGCCCCAGCAAAGAGCAAGGCCTTCCTTCGTGTCAACAGAGGGCACGCCATCAACTGGCTTGTCGGTGATCAGGGTCACACCGGTGTGGAAGTAGTTTTTGCCTTCGGTGTTTTCCGGCAAGTTACCGGTGTCGGCAAAAACCTTGATCGCTTCCATGCCGAGCGATGCCATCAGCAACGGATACTGCTGAGAGGTGGCGCCGATAACGCCGCCGGCAACATCCTTGACGCCCGGGCAACCGCCATCGACCGAGGTGATCAGCACATCCTTTTCGCGGCCAACCGCCTTGAGAGCCTCGTAGGCGCCCGCTGCTGCCGGCTCATTGATCGTGTAGATCAAGTTGATGCCCGGCTCTTTCTGCAGAAGGGTTTCCATCGCCGTGCGGCCACCTTCTTCATTGCCCAGTGTCACATCCTGTCCGGCAATGCGCGGATCGTCTTCGTCACCCCACTTGGAGATGTCCTTGGTGTCGATGCCAAAGCCGGTCATGAAGCCCTGATTACGCAGAACACCAACCGTTGGCTGATAATCGGCAATGTTCAGGAATGCGACTTTCGCATCCTTGGCTGCATCGCCCATCTGGCTTTTCGCCCAGGCACCGATCAGACGGCCGGCCTCGAAATTGTCTGTCATGAAGGTCGAATCGGCAGCCTCGATCGGCTCCAGCGGTGTATCCAGCGCGATGAACAGCACGCCGTTGTCCTTAGCCAATTGAGCAGTCGGGCTCATCGCCTTGGTGTCTGAAACCGTGATCAGGATTCCTTTGGCACCAGAGGCAATGCAGGTCTCAACAGCCTGAACCTGGCCCTCGTGATCGCCTTCGATCTTGCCGGCAAAGGTAAGCAGCTCCATGCCAAGCTCGTCGGCCTTGGCCAACGCGCCTTCCTTCATCTTGACGAAGAATGGATTGATATCGGTTTTGGTGATCAGGCACGCCGTGATCTTATCAGCAGCCTGGCCAACGCCGGCGGCAGCAATGGCCACGGCAACGCTGCCAGCCACAATTATCGGGGTTTTGATTAGGTTCTTCAACGCTTCCTCCTGTAACCGGCACTTGAAAATCTGGCCGAATTTGCGAGTTTTCTCAAAGGCGCATGCAGCCGAAATCATCACGCTCCGGTCGCACCTCGATCCGCACAGAAAACACCGCTCCAAATACCAAGTCAATAAAAAAGTCTAATTGATTTAGTTGACTATAATATCCCAAGCCAACATGGTGCGCGACATTTGCCAGAGATTAGCGGAGCCTGAAATGGGCAACCATGAATTGAGCCGGGGAACAAATCTCAGCGGCGTCAGGCTGTACAATGAGCGCCTGATCCTGTCGCTGATCCGCCGCCATGGGGCCATTCCCAAGGCCGAAATCGCGCGGCTGACAAGCCTGTCGGCCCAGACCGTTTCGGTGATCATGCGGCAACTGGATGCCGATAGCCTGGTGCAGGCGCAAAGCCGCATCAAGGGCAAGATCGGCCAGCCCTCGGTACCGTTTTCGCTGAAACGTGAAGGCGCCTACGGCATCGGCATCAAGGTCGGACGGCGGACAATCGAACTCGTCGTGCTGGATTTTCTCGGCACGGTATTGTTGTCGGTGGAGGAGGCTTATGCCTATCCGACCGCCAATGCAGTCGTGCGCTTTATCAAGGATACGCTGGCCACCCTGGAGACGCGGCTTGGCGGCGAAATCCTGGCGCGCGTGGCCGGTGTCGGCATCGCCAATCCGTTCCAGCTCTGGAACTGGACCGAAGAACTCAACGCGCCCGATGGCGCCATGGACGACTGGCGCGATTTCGATTTGCTGGCGGAAATCGAGACGTTCTGCCGCTGGCCGGTCTATATCGGCAACGACGCGACCGCCGCCTGCGCCGCCGAACTGACATTCGGCATCGGCTCCGATCACGACGATCATATTTACTTTTTCATCGGCTTCTTCGCCGGCGGCGGACTGGTGCTAAACGGCAATCCGGTCGCCGGCAAACGCGGCAACGCCGGTGCGCTCGGCTCCATGCCGGTGCCGGACGGTGCCGGTGAGCAACTCAATCAATGCGCATCGGTCTATCTGCTGGAGCAGATGATGAGCGAGGCTGGCGATGATCCCTTGCAACTTCGCGAGTCTGAAAAAATCTGGACCGAACTGGGCGAAACATTCGACGCATGGCTCAATGAAACCGCGCGCTGCGTGGCATTTGCCGCCATCACCGCGTCGGCTGTCTTGGATCTTGACGCCGTCATTATCGACGGTGCATTTCCTGGCAATGTCCGCAATCGGCTGGTCGATCAGGTAGGAAAAAAAATAGCAAAAATTGATCGCCGCGGCCTGACCGGTTTTGACCTTGTCGAGGGCACGATCGGCTCCAGCGCCCGCGCAATTGGCGGCGCCTGCCTGCCGTTGATGGCAAACTTTGCACGCAATCAGGACGTTCTGTTCAAAACCTGATACCGGTCTCCAGAATTAATTTCCCGCCTGCCCGCTTTCACCGGCCCGCTTTGAAGGATTGAAGAAAAATGACGACCAAACGCAGTTTGGATGAAAAACTGGCGCGCATTCGCGCCGGCGATTATAGCCCCACCGACTTTATCATCGCCGACGCCAAGGATGGCGAAATGGGCTTCGGCGTCCACGTCGCCGGCCCGGCCTTCGATGCCGATACCGGTAATCAGACCGGTGAAAAGCCCTACCTCGCCTATCAGCAGGCGATGCGCGAGATGACCGCAACGGGCCTGGTCGACATCATGTTGATGGCCGCCTCGACCGCGCAGCGACTGACCGGCGAAGGCCTGTTTGAAGGCTCCCCCGTCACCCCGGCGGTCCGCCTCAACGACACCAGCGATATCTGGGGTTGCCGCGGTTCCAGCTACAAGGACAGCCCCTCGCGCCCGTTTCGCAGCGCCTCGCTCCAGCGCGCCCGCGAATTTTCCGATCTCGGCCTGTATTCGGTAACATTTTACAACGATCTCAACGTCGATATCGCCGCGCTTGAGGCCTATGCCGCGTTTCGCGAGGACGCGCTGGCCGGCGACATGCGCCACTTCCTCGAAGTCTTCGCGCCGGCTTTCGATATCGACACCCGCGAGGCAACGCTTGCCGAGTATATGAACGATGCGATCGTGCGCAGCCTTGGCGGTCTGGTCAGCGCTGAAATGCCGCTGTTCCTCAAGATGCCGTTTCTCGGCGCCCGGGCAATGGACGAATTGGCCTCCTATGACCCGGCCCGCATCGTTGTCGGTATGCTCGGCGGCTCAAGCGGCACTACCCGTGACACGTTTGAACTGATCCACCAGGGCGAGCGTTACGGCGCGCGCATTGCGCTGTTTGGGCGCAAGATCAATTTGTCCGAACACGCCACCACCCTCGTGACGTTCATGCGCCGGGTCATCGAAGGCGACCTGCCGCCCAGGGAAGCGGTCAAGGCCTATCATGGCGAACTGGCCAAACTCGGCTTGCCGCCGATCCGCGCCCTGGACGACGACATTCAGGTGACCGAAACCGTGCTTAAGGCCGAGGCACAGGCTTGACGCACAAATTTGGCCGTTTCCGCGAATATGTTGCCGCCGGCACCTGGTGCCTGGACCACAACAAGCTCGTGCCGCAATGGCCAAAGGAAGGCACAACCACCGAGATAATCGATATCGCCAGTTCCGGCGGCGGCTCGGCCTGCAATTTCGGTATCGATCTGAAACGCCTTGATCCGCAATTGTCGGTCTCGACGATTGGCCGGCTTGGTGACGATGTGGATGGCCGCTTTCTTTTTGCGCTGGCGCAAGACAACGGCCTCAATGTCGAGAACCTGCGGATGATCGCCGGCGAGGCGACGCCCTTTACCGACGCCTATACCAGCCGGAAAAACGGCAACAGAACCCATATATTCCAGACCGGGTCGAACGCCGATATGTCCCCCGATGATTTCGATTTTACAGGCAAGAACGGCTGTTTCCTGCATCTGGGTCTGGCCGGTGCCCACGCCACGCTGGATCGCGCCAATGGCCAGGATGCCTCCGGCTGGGTGACCGTTTTGAAGAAAGCCAGAGCGGCCGGCATGACCACCAACATGGAAATGATGTCGATCACGCCGGACGAAATCGCCCGGCTCAACAAACCGTGCCTGCCGCACCTCGATCTGTTGATCGTCAACGACACCGAGGTCGGCGCGCTGGCGGCCATGACGACGGTCGAGGGCGCGTCCACCGACCTGTCCGCCTGCCGCACCGCCGCGCAGACCGTCATGGCGGACGGTGCCATGCAGGTGCTGGTGGTCCATTCCCCCGCCCACGCCTTCTGCCTGACCCGCGACGGCGCGTGGCACGAAAAGCCTTCGGTCCGTGTTCCGTCAGAGGCGATTGTTGGCGCCAACGGCGCTGGCGATGCCTTTGCCGCCGGTTTCGTCTGCGGCCTGGCCCACGATGTCCCGCTGGAGACCAGTCTTGCTTATGGTCACGCCGCGGCAGCGGTGTCGCTGCGCCATTCCACGACAACTGATGCGGTGGAAAGCATCGAAGCGTGCCTGCGCATTGCTGGCGCCTGGGGCTGGTCCTGATCGGCCGTCCCTCCTGGGGTCAGGACCCATTAATTTCAAAGATGTCGAATGACTGCAGTGTGGACAAAGCTTCCTATCAACCTGAAATGCGCAATTCCCGAAAACGGACATCGCCTTCATGTCGCGCTCAGGACATTGTTGCATGTGTTGGACGGTCAATTTGACCCACAGCGGAAGTCGCTTGACGGCTGTGCGGGAGCTATCAAGCTGCGCTTACCATCCGTTTGGATAATTCGAAATATTGTGACAAGAAGTGCGATATCTCCGTAGCGGGCATCGGACGGCTGAAAAGGTAACCTTGTGCTTCGGCACAGCCTTCCCGCCGAATGATCTCCAACTGGCCTTCGGTCTCGACTCCTTCCGCCATTGTCGTCACGCCAAGACTGGAAGCAAGGCCAATGATCTGAGAACGCCGGCGCAATAATCCCCCACTGAGCGGCCTGCTTGGCCGGAGCAAAACTGAGCCAGTGGTAGCCTTCTGTTTTTGGCAGAGGGCGGGGATGAAGCGAGTGGATTTGTATGGGCGGGTACGTCACGCGGTTAT
>CAXMRP010000057.1:0-5617 GCA_964196155.1 uncultured Polyangiaceae bacterium | reverse complement strand
ACAGGCCGGATGTTCCGCAAGCAGGGTGTGGCCGATATAGTGAAAATCGCCGATCAGCGGAACGGTCACGCCCAATATGTCGAGCCGTTCGCGAATATGGGGCACGGCGGCGGCGGCCTCGTTCCGATCAACGGTGATGCGCACCAATTCGGAGCCGGCGCGGGCGAGGGCGGCGACCTGCGTCGTGGTGGCGTCGATATCGGCAGTGTCGGTGTTGGTCATCGACTGGACGACAATCGGCGCACCGCCGCCAACGGTGACGCCGCCAACATCGACGGCAACAGTAACCTTGCGCGGTTCGGGCCGGGCCGGCCGGGCAGTGTCGGCAAGGCAGGTGGCTGGTTTGTCCGGAGCGACGACGGTTCTATTCATGGTGGTGACGTGGCCAAGCAGGCGCGCCTTGTCAAATGTTTCGTTGGCGGATTTATCCGGCTCGGTTGTCGGCGTGCAAGAATCGGGTCGCCGCATGGGGTCAGCCATGACAAGGACCGGCATCCCGAAACCGGAGACCGAATGATGTCCATTCAATTTGTAGCAATGCCAACCGCCGATGTTCGTACCTATCAGGACGGCGCACCGGACGCTTATGGCAACCCGCCGGAGCGCCATATATCCGACGGGAACGGTGTGCCCTGCCGTCACTGTCTGAGCCCGGTCGGCGCTGGCAAGCCTTATCTCACTCTCGCCTACCGGCCGTTCTCGATCATCAATCCCTACAGCGAGACCGGGCCGGTATTTTTGTGCGCGGAACCTTGTGACCGGGCGGCGGAAAGCGAACGGCTGCCGGCGTCGCTTTACGGCGCGGCCTATATCGTGCGTGGCTATGACGCCAAGGACCGGATCATCTATGGCACAGGCAAAGTGATGCGACCGGCAGCCATCGCATCCCACGCTGCGTCCTTGTTGCACAATCGGGATGTGGCTTATGTGCACGTGCGGTCGTCGGAAAATAATTGTTTTAGCTGCCGCATCGAGAGAGGCCAGATCGATAGCGCCTGATTATCCTGAACCTGACCTTTGATCGGTAATCAGCGGCTTCTTGCTGCATTGCAATATGGTCCGGTGTCCGCATAGATTGCGCACGAATTGACGGGATGCGGCGACAGCGGCGGGAGAACCAAATGCTTGACGGTAAAACGGCGGTTGTAACCGGTTCGACATCGGGGATTGGCCTTGGCATTGCCGGTGCGCTGGCGCGCGAAGGGGCGCGGGTGGTGCTCAACTCGTTTTCCGATACGGCCGATGATCACAAGATCGCTTCTGATCTTGCGGCCGAGACCGGCGCCGATGTGCGCTATGTTCGGGGCGACATGGCC
This sequence comes from uncultured Polyangiaceae bacterium, assembly GCA_964196155.1. GTDB lineage: Bacteria > Pseudomonadota > Alphaproteobacteria > Rhizobiales > Afifellaceae > CAXMRP01. Next base: position 4,301 of record CAXMRP010000057.1, on the reverse strand, counting down.
AAGCCGGCCGAGTGTGCCGGGCTGATCGAACAGGCGATCGCCGCCCACGATGCACCGGTGCAGATCCTGGTCAACAATGCCGGCATTCAGCATGTGGCGAAAATCGAGGAATTTCCGCTGGACAAATGGGACGCGATCATTGCCATCAACCTGTCCTCGGCGTTCCATACCATCCGCGCCGCCGTGCCGGGCATCAAGCAGGCCGGCTGGGGGCGGGTGATCAATATCGCCTCGGCGCACGGGTTGACCGCCTCGCCCTACAAGTCAGCCTACATTTCGGCCAAGCACGGCATGATCGGGCTGACGCGGACGCTGGCGCTGGAATTTGCCGAAGAACGGATACTGGCGACGGCCAATGCGATCTGCCCCGGCTATGTGGAAACGCTGCTGGTCGAGGGTCAAATCGCCGACCAGATGAAGGCACACGGCATGAGTCGCGAGGAGGTGATCGAAAAAGTGATCCTGGCGCGGCAGCCGACCAAACGGTTTGTGGCGGTCGATGCGATCGGCGCGATGGCGGTTTTCTTATGTTCCGATGCGGCGCAGGAAATCACCGGCCAGCCGCTCTCGGTCGATGGCGGCTGGACGGCGTTATAGGCGCGATCAACAGGTGTGACGGTTACCCGACCCGGCAGCCATGGGCGGTGACGAAGGCGGAATAGATCGACGTGGTACCGCAGATGAACAGCCGGTTGTTCTTCGGGCCGCCAAAGGTGACATTGGCCACCAGTTCGGGGATGAGGATTTTTCCGATCAGGGTGCCGTCGGGGTCGTAGCAATGGACGCCATCGGCGGCGGATGACCAGATGCGGCCGGTCGTATCGACGCGAAAACCGTCAAACAATCCAACGGTACATTCGGCGAAGATGCTGGATGCGCCCAGGCTGGCGCCGTCGGCGCTGACGGTCAGCGCGCGGATATGGGCTGGCCCGTCGGGATCGTGGGAGCGGGCGGTGTCGGCGATGTAGAGGATGGATTCATCGGGCGAAAAGGCCAGGCCGTTGGGCTTGATGAAATCATCGGCGACCTTGCTGACAGCGCCGGTTGCCGGATCGACCCGGTAGACATGGCAAGCGTCGATCTCGCTTGTCGCCTGGTCGCCTTCATAGTTGGTCATGATGCCGTAGCTGGGATCGGAGAACCAGATTGAATCATCGGATTTGACGACGACGTCATTGGGGGAGTTGAAACGCCTGCCGTCATAATGGTCGGCAATGACGGTGATTGATCCGTCGAATTCAGTGCGGGTAACCCGGCGGGCGCGATGTTCGCAGCTGACCAGCCGGCCGGCATTGTCGACGGTATTGCCGTTGGAATTGTTGGACGGTTGGCGAAAGACAGAGACGGAATTATCGATCTCGTCGAGGCGCATCATGCGGTTGTTGGGAATATCGGAACAGACCAGATAGCGCCCGGCGGCGAACCAGGCGGGGCCTTCCAGCCAGCGGCCGCCGGTCCACAGGCGCTCGACGCGGCCATGGCCGGTCATGCAGTCGCGAAAGCGCGGGTCGAGGCTTTCAAATCCGGTTCCCTCAATCTCACCGTAAAACATTGTCGTCCCTCCTGGTTGGCATCGTCGCGTGCCATCAAAGGCTTTTTGCCACGTGAACTTGTTTTGCGCCAGCGCAGCGGCCACAAGGTGGGCGAATGATCGAAGGCACGCAGGCACCCGGGGTAACCGGGGCGGAGGAAAATATATGACAATGGATCGTTTTGATCTTAGCGGGCGCACGGCGCTGATAACCGGTTCGAGCAAGGGGATCGGCTTTGCCCTGGCGCGCGGACTGGCCGAAGCCGGGGCGGCGCTGGTGTTGAACGGGCGCAATGCCGAGCGGCTAGAGGCGGCGCGCGCTGAGCTGGCCGGCGAAGGGCACACGGTTCATGCCTCGGTTTTCGATGTAACCGACAGCGAGAGCGTCGGATCGGCAGTGGCGGCGATCGAGCGGGATATCGGGCCGATCGATATTCTCATCAACAATGCCGGGATGCAGTTTCGCACGCCGCTGGAGGACTATCCGGTCGAGACCTGGCACACGCTGATGGCGACCAATCTCAACTCCGTGTTTTTCGTCGGTCAGGCGGTGGCCAAGCAAATGATTGCCCGAGGGCGCGGCAAGATCATCAATATCTGCTCGGTGCAGAGCGAACTGGCGCGGCCGGGCATTGCGCCCTACACAGCCTCGAAAGGCGCGGTGAAGATGCTGACCAAGGGCATGGCGACGGACTGGGGTCCGCACGGGCTGCAGGTCAACGGCATCGGCCCGGGCTATTTCGATACGGAACTCAACAAGGCGCTGGTGGAAGATCCGGTGTTTGACGGCTGGCTGTGCAAGCGCACGCCGCAGGGCCGCTGGGGTCAGGTGGAGGAACTGGCGGGCGCTGCGGTGTTTCTTGCCTCGGACGCGTCAAGTTTCGTCAACGGGCACATTTTATATGTCGATGGCGGGATTACCGCGTCGTTATAGGCTTGGTATCGGGCTTGGTGGAAACAAAAAGGGCCCCGTCCGAAGACGGGGCCAGGTGTTCCGGTGCTGGGCTTTGGCTTTTTGTTATGCGGCTCATCCGACCAAGCGCCGACCGCAGACCTTTTTCGGTCCTTGTCGGGTCGATGCCGTGCGGATGATGTGTCCCAGCGTCAATAATCCGCTCACGCCTAGCCTGTCGCCGGGCGGGCGGCAACGGACCACAGGGTGAAACTGCCGGAAAGCTGAACGGACAGGGTTTCGCGTCAAGGTTAATGGCAGGCGGTCACTCTTGCGCCTGAAATACCAAAGAGGCGACCGAACGGGCCGCCTCTTTGTAGTTTGTCTGTTTCTGAGCGCCGGTCAGCGGCGATCGAGGCTTTCGGCCAACCGGACCAGCGAGACCAGTTCGCTGCGATAGCCGAACTGATCGGTGCCCCGGGCGCCACTGGCCAGGGCGGCGATCTGGCCATATCCATACTGATCGACCGCGCGGTTGTGGCGCAGTTTCTGGCCGAAGGCGGCGACGGACGCGGCAAAGCGGACATCGTTGCCTTGCTCGGCCAGCGTTTCGGTTTCCAGCGCCGTGGTGACCGGAATGTCGATGCGGGTTGAGCGGCTCTCGGCGGGCAGTTTGTAGCGCAGCTTCAGGAAGGCATATTCATCCGACGCTCCGGTTGCCTGCGGTTCTGATCGGTCCTCCGTGCCGTCATCACGATTGGGGGCCGAATAGCGCAGATCATCAATCAACTGGGCCGGACTGCCGGTCGGTGTCAGTTCGTAGATCGCCGTGATCGAATGGCCGGCACCGATATCGCCGGCGTCGACGCGGTCGTTGTTGAAATCCTCGCGGTTGAGGGCGCGGGTCTCGTAACCGATCAGCCGGTATTCGGAGACGGTGGCGGGATTGAACTCGACCTGAATCTTGACATCCTTGGCGACGGTGAACAGGGCCGCACCCGCCTCATCGACCAGTACCTTGCGGGCCTCGTTCAAGGTGTCGATATAGGCGGCGACGCCGTTGCCGTTCTGGGCCAGGGTCTGCATCAGGTCATCCTTGTAGTTGCCCTGACCAAAGCCGAGCACTGAGAGAAAAATACCAGAGCGGCGCTTGTCTTCGATATACGACTTCAGCGCATCAGGGCTGGACAGGCCGACATTGAAATCGCCATCGGTGGCCAAAATGACGCGATTGGTGCCGCCTTCGATGCGGGCGGATTCGGCCAGCCGGTAGGCTTCCTCGATGCCCGCTGCGCCGGCAGTGCTGCCGCCGGGTTGCAACTGATCGATGGCGCGCAGGATCTTGCCGCTCTCGCTGGCCGCGGTCGGCTCCAGCACGGTTCCCGCATGACCGGCATAGGTGACGATGGACACCGTGTCCTGCGGCCCTAACTGGTTCACCAACATGCGAAAGGCACTCTTGAGCAGCGGCAGCTTGTCGCGCTGGTTCATGGAACCGGAGACGTCGATCAGGAACACCAGATTGGCGGCGGGACGATCATCGGCGCCGATGTCATAGGCCTGGATGCCGATATGCAGCAGCCTGGTGTCAGTGTTCCACGGGGTCGGATACAGCGCCACATGGGTGGCGAACGGTGTGGTCGCGTCATCCGGTGCCGGATAATTATAGTTGAAATAGTTGATCATCTCCTCGACCCGCACGGCATCGGAAGGCGGTAAGGCGCCGTCATGAAGCGCGCGCCGAACGAAGGCATAGAAGGCAGTATCGACATCAATGGAGAAGGTCGAGACCGGCTCGGCGATGACGGACTTGACCGAATTGTCGCCATAGTTCCGAAAAGAGTCGGAACCGGATTCCGGTGCGGGTCTGATCAGTGA
>CAXMRP010000056.1:0-12503 GCA_964196155.1 uncultured Polyangiaceae bacterium | reverse complement strand
CAACATCACCCTGTTACCGCTGCCGCCGCGATCGCCGGAACTGAACCCGGTCGAAAACATCTGGCAGTTCATGCGCGACAACTGGCTCTCAAATCGGGTGTTCAAATCCTATGATGACATCGTCGCCCATTGCTGCGAGGCTTGGAACAAACTCATCGACCAGCCGTGGCGCATAATGTCCATCGGCATGCGCGACTGGGCCTATGAGTGCTGATCAGTGCGGGTTGGTATTAGGCCTGCTGAACTGCGCGGTGGCAAATCTAAGATCGCGCAACTTCTGTTAACCCAAGTATCGGCGGGCGCGGCGGCATAAGCAATACAATTGCCGGTCTGCCGGTGCTGGGCTTTCTGAACAATGGCCTTGACCATGTCCAGATCGATGGTTTCCTGAAAATCCTGATCCGCAGCGTCATTTTGCTCGCGGCACTGATCGCCAATGTCTATGCCCAGCGGCTGAAGGAAGACGGTTAGAGCGCATTCCGAAAAGTGGATACCGGTTTTCGGGCAATATGCGCGACTGGTAAAACCAGCGCATTCGGCAAAAAGTGGGAACTCGGTTCGCTTAAACCCCACAATCGAGGTCGCGCAACAATCCGTCGCTCAATCCATAGGCCCAACCATGGATCGACAGTGATTTGCCCCGTGCCCGGGCCGACTGAATAATCGGCGTGCGCGACAGGCTCTCGGCCTGCGCCGCGATGGAATGTTCGCACAAACGGTTCAGGCGACTTTCGTCCTCTTTGATCCGCGACAGTTCCTCGCCATTCATCTCGGCAACATCACGGATCGGCTGCAGCCAGTGGTCGATAATGCCGTGCCGGTGGCCATCCATCGCGGCGCGAACGCCGCCGCAGCCATAGTGCCCGCAAACAATGATGTGCTTGACTTCAAGGGTCTCGACCGCAAATTCCAGCACCGACAGCAAATTGAGATCGCCGCGGTGGACGAGGTTGGCAACATTGCGATGAACAAACACTTCGCCCGGTTCCAGCCCGGTAATGACATTGGCCGGCACACGGCTGTCCGAACAGCCGATCCACAGATATTCGGGGCGTTGCAGCGCAGTCAGCCGGCGGAAATAGTCCGGGTCTTCGGCTGTTTTCGCCTTGGCCCAGCGAACATTGTGGTCAAGCAGGTCAGCAAGCATGGTCCGCCTCAGGAAAATCTATTCGGGATAGTCGATACCACGCCGGGCGGCCATCCGGCGGCCGATTGTGCGCAAATCATCGGCCGCGAGGCGCGCGCGGGCCAGCGGCAGGATGATGGCGTTTTCGACAATCAGATGCCGTCGCTCATTGGCGGAAAATCGCCGAAGCAAATCGCAAAACGATGATGTGGGTTGCGCGTCATTGTCACTGTCAGCAATCTTTGCCAGCCCGGCAATGATCTGATCCGCATCCTGTTTGTCGGCAGCGTGTTCCTCCAACAAATCATCGAGCATTTCACCAACCTCATCATCGGGATGGGCGCGCGCTCGCAGTATCGGAAACAGGTCTGCCTCCTCATCAATGACGTGCGGACCAAATTCTGATTCGAGGAATTGCAGCGCCGCCGTGACAAGGTCACCATTGATCGTCTCGGGATCGGCAATTGCATCCAGAACCCGGCACAAGGATCGCTGTCGGTAATGATCGGCAAGGATATAGTCGATCGGTGACGCAAAAAGACGGTCAGGCGGCGATTGCCGTAACGCATCCACATCCATCTTGATGGACTCGGCGTCGCTGGCCATTGCTCCCTCCCTATTGAACGAGTGGGCCTTCGGCTTCGTTGATCGACAGCCCGTCGATCTGCGCGCGCGCCGCCAGTACGCCGATGTACTGGGATACCGCTTTTGACCAGGATGCCGCTTCCAGCCAGGCGGCAATCTGGGTGCTTGCCAGTTCAAAGGGCAGCCGGGTACCGGGAATCTTGCGGTCGAGTGCAATAATGTGGAAGCCATAGCGACTTGCGACCGGTTCCGCGGAGATACTCCCCACCGCCATGGCCTCGAGCGCCTGCTCAAATTCCCCAACAGTGCTGCCAGCCGAAAGTTGCCCGAGATTGCCGCCCTGTTGGCGCGAGGAGCAATCTGAGAATTCCCGGGCCAAATCGGAAAAACCGCACGGGTTGCCGACAAGGCGCTGGCAAATATCGTTAGCGCGCCTTTGCGCGGCTTGACGGTTCACGGTGTCATTTTCCGCCGCCGCGAACAGAATATGCCGCGCTTCATAGATAGCACCGCTGCAAAATTTTGTCGGGTGCCGCTCATAGTAGCGCAGGCATTCAGTCTCGGTTGCCATCGGCACGTTGATTTCCTGGGCAACCAGCGCCCGAATTCCAGCATCGATATCGGTTTCCACACGGCCCTTGTCGTCGGTTGCCAGGTCATCCGTCACACCGAGCCGGCCGGCCTCTTGCCACAACAGTTCGCGAATGACCAAGGCAGTCGCCGCTTGCTTCAGCGCACCGCCGGGATTTTCCGAAGGGTGATTTTGCGCTTCGGCAAGGATTTCAGATTCCGCGATCAGCACACCATTGACGGCAATCTCATCAAGCACCGGTGCCGATTTCGGTGGCACCCGCGTATCCAGTTCCTTTTTTGTCAGCGGACCGGTCTCGCCTGTTCCCGACGCCGCCCGTGGCCCGCCGAGCGCGGGGCTTTTGTATAACGTCACCATGGCATCTACTCCGTTGCCGCCGGGCGGGGAGCCGGACGCCGGTTGCGTTCGCGAACCACCTGATAGCCAGGCCGCCACATATAGCGGACCGGGACGCTCAACATGTGGACCAGTCGTGTAAACGGAAAGATCAGCAAGATGGTCAGTCCAAGGAAAAGGTGCAGCTTGAAGACCGGCCCGGCGTCCGCGACATACGTCGATGCATCGGAATTGAAGGTGAAGATTCCCTGTGCCCAGCTCATGAATTTCACCATTTCCCCGCCATCGAGATGCTGCATCGATATGCGGATCGTCAAAAGACCGAGCGCCAGCTGAATCCACAACAAGATGATGATGAAATTGTCCGAAATTGACGACACCGCCCGGACCCGTGCATCGAAAAGGCGGCGGTGAACCAGAAGGCTTGCACCAACGAGCGCCATAACGCCGGCAATTCCCCCGGCAACGATCGCCAGAATTTGCTTGGCGCCATGGCTGATACCAACGGCATCAAAAATCGCGATCGGCGTCAAAAGGCCAATCAGATGGCCAAAAAAGATCACCAGCACGCCGACATGGAACAGCACAGAGCCCCACATCAGTTGCTTGCGCCGGAGCAACTGCGAAGAACCGGAGCGCCATGTATAGGGCTCGCGATCGTAGCGGAGCATCGTGCCGAGCACCAATACGGCCAGGGCGATATAAGGATAAATCCCGAAAACGAATGTGTTGAGAAATTCAGCCATTGTTTCTCTCCCAGAGAGCATTCCGAAAAGTGGGAACCGGTTTTCGGACAAAATGCGCGAATAAAATGAACTAGAGCGTTGTTCTAGGCCGGTGGCAGTTGCGTTGGATCGGTGGCTTTGCGGCTATGGGCGCGCATCTGTCGTTGCAACCGGTCAGGCCCGCAGGCCTCCTCCCCGGCATTGCCGCCAAAGGTGACAACCTCGTCCTCCCAAACCTTGTCCAGCGCTTCCAGATCGTTCGGATCATCCTCCGCCCGGTCCAGAAGCTCACGAAGCAGGTTTGCATTCGGTTTTGATCGGGCAAGCGCCTCCAGCACCGCGAACGCGTTCACATAGATGGACTTGCGTTTCTTCAGTCGCTGTTTCAGGGCGCTGATGATGTGGGTGGTCTGGTCGAGCAGTTCCGCGGCGTCCGCTGGCGATTTGGTCGACAGAAATTCCAGAAACATCGGCAGATAATCCGGAAGTTCCTTGGCGTCGATCTCAAAGCCATCCGCTTCGTACACCGCCATCAGGTCAACCATCGCTTGACCGCGATCGCGGCTTTCGCCATGTACATGTTCAAACAGGTGCAGCGACAACGATCGGGTCCGGTCGAACAAGAACACGTAGCGCTCCTGTGCGTCGTAAAGATCGAGTCCGGCGATATCGTCTGCAAGTCGGACAAGAAGCGCTTTTTCGCGTTTGCCCAGCGTCCCGTCATCGCTAAGGGCGGCTTTCAAATCGCCAACGGCCTGGCGGATTTCCGATGTCGGATAAGACAGGAGAATGGAAATGACCTTGAGGGCTATTTTCATCAGACCTGCTCCTTCAATGGCCCGGTCGGCCGGTGAACCGTTTGTGTTTTCTTGGCACCGAACAGATCGATGTCAGATGTTCCACCCGAGCAACCGTTGCCAAACGAGAACCCGCAGGAACCGCGCACATCGTAGGCGTCTTCGCTGACTTCGCGGTGGGTGGTCGGGATGACAAACCGGTCTTCGTAATTGGCAATCGCCATCACGTGGTACATGTCTTCGATCATCGAGCCGGTCATGCTGACCCTTTCGGCAATCGATTCATCGATCGCTCCGTCGATGGTCTTGGCCCGCATGTACGCCCGCATCGCAAGCATCCGTTCCAGACCGGATACGATCGGTTCGTCCTTGCCGGCGGTCAAAAGGTTGGCCAGATAGCGGACCGGAATGCGCAGAGAGCGAACATCGGGAATGTCGCCATCCATGCCGATCTTGCCGGCCTGGGCCGCCGATTGGAGCGGTGACAGTGGCGGAATATACCAGACCATCGGCAGTGTCCGGTACTCCGGGTGCAGCGGAAAGGCTACCTTCCAGTCCATGGCCATTTTGTAGACGGGCGAGTTTTTCGCCGCTTTCAGCCAGGCGTCCGGTACACCATCCTTTTTCGCCTGCGCGATGACTTCCGGATCGTTGGGATCGAGAAAGACGTTTAGCTGCTCCTCATAAAGATCCTGCACATCTTCGCTCGATGCTGCTTCAGCGATCTTGTCGGCGTCATAAAGCACAACACCGAGATAGCGGATGCGGCCGACACAGGTTTCCGAACACACGGTCGGATGCCCGGCCTCGATGCGCGGATAGCAGAAAATACATTTTTCCGATTTGCCGGACGACCAGTTGTAATAGATTTTCTTGTACGGACAGCCGGACACACACATGCGCCAGCCCCGGCATTTTTCCTGATCAATCAGGACGATGCCGTCATCTTCGCGCTTGTAGATCGCACCGGACGGGCAAGCGGCAACACAGGTCGGATTGAGGCAATGTTCGCAAAGCCTCGGCAGATACATCATGAAGGTGTTTTCAAACTCGCCGTAAATTTCCTTCTCGATGCCCTCGAAATTCTGGTCCGCGGATCGCTTTGAGAATTCGCCGCCGAGGATTTCTTCCCAGTTGGGACCCCATTCGATCTTCTGCATCCGCTCGCCGGTAATGGCCGAGCGCGGACGCGCTGTCGGCGTTGCCTCGGTCTCGCCCGCCGTTTGCAGATGGCCATAATCGAAATCGAACGGCTCGTAATAATCGTCGATCTCCGGCAGATCGGGGTTGGCGAAAATCTTGGCCAGGATACGCCACTTGGCGCCCATTTTTGGCTCGATCTTGCCATTGGCCTTACGGGTCCAGCCGCCATTCCATTTTTTCTGGTTCTCCCACTCCTTGGGATAACCGACCCCAGGCTTGGTCTCGACATTGTTGAACCAGGCGTATTCGACGCCCTCACGATTGGTCCAGACATTCTTGCAGGTCACGGAACAGGTGTGACAACCGATACACTTGTCCAGGTTCAGCACCATGCCAATTTGCGCGCGGATTTTCATTCTGCTGCCTCCGAGTGTGCAACCGGTTCGCGATAAGGACCCTCCAGCCAGTCAACCTTCTCCATCTTGTGGACGACAACGAATTCGTCCCGGTTCGATCCGACGGTGCCGTAATAATTGAATCCATAGGATTGATGGGCATAGCCGCCGATCATGTGGGTCGGCTTGACGATTGTGCGGGTCACCGAATTGTGGATACCGCCGCGATTGCCGGTAATTTGCGAACCCGGCGTGTTCACGACTTTCTCCTGCGCGTGGTACATGTAGATCGTGCCTTCCTTCATGCGCTGGGAAACCACGACACGCGCCGTTATCGCACCATTGGAATTGAAGACTTCCACCCAGTCATTGTCGACCAACTCCCCCTTCCTCGCATCGACTTCCGAAATCCACACGACAGGCCCACCGCGATTGAGCGTCAGCATCATCAGATTGTCGGAATAGGTCGAGTGGATGCCCCATTTCTGGTGCGGCGTGATGAAGTTCAGCACCAGTTGCGGCCTGCCGCTCGATTTGGCCTCGATCACCGGGTTGATGGTCTTGGTGTCAATCGGCGGCCGGTAGACGCAGAACGCCTCGCCAAAGGCCCGCATCCACAGGTGATCCTGATAAAGCTGCTGCCGGCCCGAAAGGGTCCGCCACGGGATCAGTTCATGAACGTTGGTATAGCCGGCATTGTAGCAGACCTTTTCCGATTCAATGCCCGACCAGGTCGGTGACGAGATGATCTTGCGCGGTTGTGCTACCAAATCTCGAAAGCGGATTTTTTCATCTTCTTTCGGGATCGCCAGATGCGCGTGCTCCCGGCCGGTATTCTTCGACAGGGCCTCCCACGCCTTGACCGCAACCTCGCCATTGGTTTCCGGCGCCAGGGTCAGGATCACCTCGCAGGCGTCGATATCGGTCTCGATGCGCGGGCGGCCTTGCGTTACACCCTCTTCGCTGACGACACCGTTCAGGCGACCCAGCAGCTCAACCTCGTGTTCGGTATTCCACGATATCCCCTTGCCGCCATTGCCGAGCTTCTCCAGAAGTGGCCCAAGCGCAGTAAAACGTTTGTAAATGTTGGGATAATCCCGTTCGACAACGGCAATCGCCGGCATGGTTTTGCCCGGAACCGGCTCCGTTTCGCCCTTCTTCCAATCCTTGACATCGAACGGCTGGGCCAGTTCGCCCGGCGTATCGTGCAGGATCGGGACAAGAACCACATCCTTTTCTACACCGAGAACTTCCGGTGCGACTTCAGAGAATTTTTCCGCGATTCCCTTGAAGATATCCCAGTCGCTCCGTGCCTCCCACGCCGGATCGGCAGCCCCGGTCAGGGGATGGATAAACGGATGCATGTCAGAGGTGTTGAGGTCGTTCTTCTCGTACCAGGTGGCCGTCGGTAAAACGATGTCGGAGTAAACGCAGGTCGTCGACATGCGAAAATCGAGGGTCACCAACAGATCGAGTTTTCCTTCCGGCGCCTCGTCGTGCCAGACCACATCAGTACCGCGCTGGCGGCCTTCCTCGCCAAGGTCTTTGCCCATGACACCATGGGAGGTACCCAGCAAATGCTTGAGGAAATACTCATGTCCCTTGCCGGACGAGCCCAAAAGGTTGGACCGCCACACAAACATGTTGCGCGGCCAGTTGGCCTCATCATCAGGATCTTCGCAGGACATCTGCAAATCGCCCGATTTCAGGCCGTCCACGACATAATCCTTCGGTTCCTTCCCGGCTTTTTCAGCCGCCTTGGCAATATCCAGTGGGTTCGACTTGAGTTGCGGCGCCGACGGCAACCAACCCATGCGTTCGGCATGAATATTGTAATCGATCAGCGTACCATCCCACGGCCCTTCGGGGGCCGTCGGCGACAGGATTTCGTCGATCTGCAGCGTCTCGTAGCGCCACTGGTCGGTGTGGGCATAAAAGAACGAGGTCGAATTCATCTGCCGCGGCGGGCGGCACCAGTCCAGCGAGAACGCCAGCGGCAGCCAGCCGGTTTGCGGCCGCAGTTTTTCCTGCCCGACATAATGGCTCCAGCCACCACCGGACTGACCGACACACCCGCACATCACCAGCATATTGATGATACCGCGATAATTCATGTCCATGTGGTACCAGTGGTTCAGGCCGGCCCCCAGAATGACCATCGACCGGCCGTTGGTCTTTTCGGCGTTGGAGGCGAATTCCCGGGCCACGGTGATGATGCTTTCGCGCGGCACACCGGTGATTTTCTCGGCCCAGGCCGGCGTATACGGCACATTGTCATCATACGATGTCGCCGTGGTGCCGTCGTTCAGTCCCCGGTCGAGGCCATAATTGGCCACAAACAGGTCGAATACCGTTGCGACATACAGGTCGCCATCGACCAGTTTGAGCTTTTTCGCCGGGACGGATCGCACCAGTACGCTGTCATGATCGGTGCCCTCGAAATGGTCGTGCTCGCGGTTACCGAAATAGGGAAAGGCAACGCTGGCGATATCATCATGATCCTCATCCTGAATGAGGCTCATCGCCAGGTCGACATCGGTCCCAGCGCCGTCCTTGGCTTCCAGATTCCACTTGCCCTGCTCGCCCCAGCGGTAGCCAATGGAACCGTTCGGCGCGACCACCTTGCCGCTCGCGCGATCAATGCCGACTGTCTTCCAGTCCGGATTGTTGTCTTCGCCAAGCCCGTCGGCGAAATCCGATGCCCGCACCAGCCGGTCGGGAACAAGATTTCCATCCTTGGCAACCAGTTTCACCAACAGCGGCATATCGGTATAGCGGCGGCAGTAGTCTTCGAAATATTCCGCCTGACGATCCAGGTGGAATTCCCGCAAGATCACATGACCAAGCGCCATTGACAGCGCCGCGTCGGTCCCGGCCTTGGGGTGAAGCCACATGTCGGAAAATTTGGCGGCTTCGGAATAATCCGGCGATACAACCACCGATTTGGCGCCTTTGTATCGCACCTCGGTATAAAAATGCGCATCCGGCGTGCGGGTCTGCGGCACGTTCGAGCCCCACAGAATGAGGAAGCCGGAATTGTACCAGTCCGCCGATTCAGGAACATCAGTCTGCTCGCCCCAGGTCATCGGCGATGCCGGCGGCAGATCGCAATACCAGTCGTAAAACGACATGCAGACGCCGCCCATCAAGGACAGGTAGCGCGATCCGGCAGCATAGGAGACCATCGACATGGCCGGGATTGGCGAGAAACCGATAACCCGGTCAGGTCCCCATTTTCTTGCAGTATAGGCATTGGCCGCGGCGATGATTTCATTGACCTCATCCCAGTTCGCCCTGACAAATCCGCCATGGCCGCGGACCTTAATATAGTCAGCCCGTTTGGCCGGGTCTTCCTGGATCGCCGCCCACGCGCCAATCGGCGTCTTGATGACGCGTTCCGCGCGCCACTGTTTCAGCAACCGCGAGCGGATCAGCGGATATTTCACCCGGTTGGCCGAATACATGTACCAGCTGTAACTGGCGCCGCGCGAGCAACCACGCGGCTCGTGGTTAGGTAGATCAGGCCGGGTGCGCGGATAATCGGTCTGCTGGGTCTCCCAGGTGACGATCCCACCTTTCACGTAGATTTTCCACGAGCACGACCCGGTGCAGTTCGCGCCATGGGTGGAGCGGACAATCTTGTCGTGCTGCCAGCGCTTGCGATAGGAATCTTCCCAGTCGCGGCTCTCGTTTGTTGTCACACCGTGCCCGTCCGAAAAGGTTCCGGTGTTCTTGCGGGCCAGAAAATTCAGGCGATCCAGCAAATGACTCATGTCTGTCTCCGTTTGTTTGGCAGACGGCGGGGCATTGCCGCCCCGCCCGCAAGGTGGACCTGATCGATCATGGGTTTTTCACATAGGCGTTCTTGCGAAGGTAGAACCACCAATTGATGATGATGCAGACCATGTAGAAGGCGGCGAAGCCGTAAAGGGCCAATTCCGGTGTCGCCAGTTTGATCTGTTCGCCCAGCACTTTCGGGATAATGAAGGCGCCATAGGCGGCAACCGCCGAGGTCCATCCCAGCACCGGGCCGGCCTGTTCGCGATCAAACACGATGGCGATGGTGCGGAACGTCGATCCATTGCCGATGCCGGTCGCGGTGAACAGGATCAGGAACAGCAACAGGAACGGCACGAAATAGTCTTCCGGCGTAGCAGACGCATAGGCCTGTTTCATGAAGTAGGCGACGCCCAGGGCGCTCGCGACCATCACCACCGAAATGATTTGCGTCACCTTGGCACCGCCGATCTTGTCTGAAATCATGCCGCCGATTGGCCGGATAAGCGCTCCGATAAACGGCCCCATCCAGGCATACATCAACGCGCTGGGTCCATTCGGATTAGCCATCTCGTGTGTCATGACGCCATCGACCACGATATGCTGGAAGCCGAAGATGACCTTGATGGCCAGCGCGAATGCCGCCGAAAAACCGATGAACGAGCCAAACGTCATCGTGTAGATGATGGTCATGGCCCAAGTATGTTTATTGCCGAAGATCTTGTACTGGTGATGCAGGTTTTGCCCAACTTGACCGGGGATCATCCGCAGCAAAAGCACCGTTGCGGCAATAACAAGCGGCAGCACCAGCCATTTCGACAGGTTCCAGCCGGATCCGCCAACAGTTGCCGGCAGCATCAGCCACAGACCAACTGCGGCGGTCACGAAACTGATCGCCAGCATGAAAGTGATGATTGCAAAACTCGACACCGGGCTGCCGATATCCGGCGACACATGCTTGTCGCGGATATTGTTCATCCCGAACCAGCCGGCGATAGCCAGCGGGATCAAAAAGACAAGCCAGATAAATCCGGCATTGTGAATATAGGTTTCGGTTCCTGCAGGAATCTTGCCGATCAGCGTGCCGCTGGTGTTTTGCAGGATAAGTGCATCGCCACCGAAGATGCCCATGGTCATCGCCAGCGGGACGAGGATCTGCATCGTGGTAACGCCGAAATTACCCAGACCCGCATTCATACCAAGCGAATAGCCCTGCATCTTCTTGGGAAAGAAGAAGCTGATATTCGACATCGAGGAGGCAAAGTTGCCGCCGCCGATGCCGGACAGAAATGCCAGTACCTGGAATTTCCACAACGGCGTTGTCGGATCCATCAACGCAAACCCGGCACCTGCTGCGGGAATCATCAACAGCGCGGTGGTAAAGAAGATAGTGTTTCGCCCACCGGCGATGCGGATGAAAAACGTGCTGGGAATACGTAAGGTTGCGCCGGTCAGGCCGGCGATCGCCGCCAGGGTAAACAGTTCGGATTTCTCGAACGGAAATCCGAGATTCAGCATCTGAACCGTAATAATTCCCCAGTACAGCCAGACGGCAAATCCGCAAAGAAGGCTGGGGATCGAAATCCACAAATTGCGACTGGCGATCGATTTGCCCTGGCTCGCCCAGAATTCTTTGTCTTCCGGATTCCAGTTTCGAAGATCTTGTCCCACGGTTCTCTCCTGTCGAATCGGCACACCTGGTGCCGTCATTAATTTGCCGGCACCAGTGATGCCGCGAATTGCAGGCCGCGATCATCCGCGGCCCGCCTTGATCGGCTAGTTGGCGATCTACCCGGCGCCGGCCGCAGCCACTTTCCCGCCTTGCGGTATGTCCACGGGTTGATCGGGAACATCGGAAAGATATTTCTCGTCGACCAGATCGGGATGCCGGCGGCGTTCCATTTTGCGGATGGCGATGTGCATCCAGATCGTCGAGACGGCGACGATCACGAACATCAGCATGAACACCGCCGACCAGACGTGGAACACATCCAGCAGGATGCCGAACGAGATCGGCAGGACAAAACCGCCAAGGCCGCCGATCATCCCCACAAGGCCACCGACCGCACCAACATTATGCGGAAAATAGACCGGGATGTGCTTGTAAACCGCCGCCTTGCCCAGGCTCATCACAAAGCCGAGCACAACGGTCAGGAAAACAAACATGTAAAGCGGGATGCCAAAACTGAATGTGATCAATCGCTCCGACCCGTCGGCATAGGGGATGCCCTGCACGACGTATGAGGTTTGCGGATAGCTCATCACAAACAGCACCGCCAGCGACACGGTGAAGGTCAGATACATCACGAACCGCGCCCCCCAGACATCCGACATCCAGCCGCCCAGCGCCCGGAAAACCGACCCGGGCAGCGAGTACATGCCGGCAAACACGCCCGCCGATGTCAGCGCCACACCGTATGCGCCCACATAATAGCGCGGCAAGAACGAGGCGAAGGCGACGAAAGCGCCGAACACGAAAAAATAATAGGTGGCAAAGCGCCAGACCTGAATGTCCTTCAGCGGCTCAAGCTGCTTGGCCGCCGACAGTGGTTTTGCGCCGGTTTTGCGCTGTTCGACGCGCACCGGGTCTTCCTTGGCAAAGATATAAAAGGCCACGGCCATGACCACCAGAACAACCGCATAGATGCGCGCGGTGTCTTCCCAGCCCACCGCGATCACCAGGAACGGTGCGGCAAAGTTGGTGACCGCAGCACCGACGTTGCCGGCGCCGAAAATGCCCAGCGCAGTGCCCTGCCGCTCGGCCTCGAACCAGCGCGACACATAGGCGATGCCGATGATGAACGATCCACCCGCCAGACCAAGGCCCAGCGCAATCATCAGGAACACCACATAGGTTTGCACCGAGGCCAGCAGCCAGACCGATACTGCGGTGATCAGCATCTGTAGCGGCAGCATGATGCGCCCGCCGAACTGATCGGTCCAGACGCCGAGGAATATCCGGCTCAGCGATCCGGTCAGAACCGGGGTCGCGACCAGCAGACCGAACTGGGTCTCGGTCAACCCCAG
>CAXMRP010000055.1:0-3145 GCA_964196155.1 uncultured Polyangiaceae bacterium | reverse complement strand
TGATCCACCAGCCGAACGAGACGATGCCGACAACAAGCAGGACCTGGAAGATCACGCCGCGGACGCGCTGGTCATTCAATACGGAAAATCCGCTCCCGGCATCACGGGCAGGCATTGTATCCTGAACGGCCATGTCCCCTCTCTCGCCCTCGCCCCTTTTGGGGTCGTCATCATTGGGGCTCGGCAAACACCTTGCCAGGCCCGAAAAACCCGGCCGGATGAACCGGCCGGGTGATTTTATTCAGCGCACGGGCGGTGCATAGATCAGCCCGCCATCGGACCACAGGCGATTGACGCCGCGCGCGATGCCAAGCGTCGTGTCCGGCCCGACATTGCGGTTATACAGCTCGCCGTAATTGCCAACGGCCTTGATGGCGTTAACGGCCCAATCATTGCCGAGGCCGACATATTCGCCATAAGAGCCCTCTTCGCCCAGAAGACGCTTCACGGCCGGATTGTCGGAACCCATCATGCTGCTGACATTGGCCTGCGTCACACCAAGCTCTTCGGCATTGATGATCGCATTCAGCACCCATTTAGCAACGTTGAACCACTGGTCGTCGCCCTGACGGACCACCGGACCCAGGGGCTCCTTGGAGATGATCTCCGGCAGAACAATATGATCGCCCGGATTGGCCAGCTTCAGACGCTGCGCATAAAGCCCGGAGGCGTCGGTCGTGTAGACGTCGCAACGACCGCCATCATAGGCGGCGACGACCTCATCGGCCTTTTCAAAGGCGACAATTTCGTACTCCAGCTTGTTGCCGCGGAAATAATCCGAGACATTGAGCTCCGTGGTTGTGCCGGTGTTCGTGCACACGCTTGCGCCGGACAGTTCCAGCGCCGAGGAAACACCAAGATCCTTGCGGACCATGAAGCCCTGGCCGTCGTAATAGGTAACACCAGCGAAGTTCAGGCCGAGGCTGGTATCACGGGTCATCGTCCACGTGGTATTGCGCGAAAGGATGTCGATTTCACCGGACTGCAGCGCGGTGAACCGTTCCTTGGCCGAAAGCGGCGTGAATTTGGCGGCATCGGCGCTGCCGAAGATCGCCGCGGCGACAGCCCGGCAATAATCGACGTCGATGCCCGACCATGCGCCTGAAGAATCAGGATTTGAGAAGCCAGGCAGACCCTGACTCACACCACACTGGACAAAACCCTTGGCTTTGACGTCGTCGAGCGTTGCCGCCGACGAAGCTGTAACCGACAGGCCTAGAAGGGCGCCTGCGGCAATTGGCAAAATGATTTTTTTCATAAGATTGAGAACTCCTGTTCACCTGATTAACGCAACACAGACAGGCGGCTTACTAATACGCATGACAATTGTGGGGACCGATTTTGGCTCTCTCCTCCCGCCAGGCTAGTCAAACAAGCCCGCCCATAACGGACTATCACATGCTAAATGCGACTTTTGGTCAAGGTCACAATTACCTGCAACCCCTTGGCCCGGCGTGATTACTGTCGTATCGCGCAAGACAATTAGCGCAAGACGAGGAGATTTGCGTGGCGAAAAACGACGACCGGAAGCCCGAAGACGCCACGTCAAAACGGCATATCGACACCGTTCTCACGCAGGCCGGACGCGACCCCGATGCGTTCCACGGATTTATCAATCCGCCGCTGGTTCGCGCCTCCACAATTCTTTTTGGCAGCATTGCCGAAATGGAAGGCCGGGCAAAAAGCCGCTATTCCTATGGTCTGACAAATACGCCGACGATCGAGGCACTGACCAGCGCGCTGACCGAGTTGGAGGGCGCTAGCGGCACGGTCCTCCTGCCCTCCGGCCTGGCCGCCGTAACCCTGGCGATTCTCGCCTCGGCCGACTCTGGCCATCGTCTGCTGGTGCCCGACAATGTCTACTATCCGACCCGGCGCCTCGCAGGCCGGACGCTGAATCGCTTCGGGATCGAGGTTGTCTATTACGACCCGATGGACCCGGCCGCGCTCGCCGGCCTCGTCGAAGCCGGACGGACCCACCTGTTCCTTGAGGCGCCCGGCTCACTGACATTCGAGGTGCCGGACATCCCCGCCTTGATCGCGCTGGTCAAGGCTGCCGGCGGCCTCACCATCATGGACAATACCTGGGCGACGCCGGTGATTTACCGGCCCATCGAGCATGGCATCGATCTGTCCGTTCAGGCCGGCACGAAATATATTGCCGGCCACTCCGACCTGCTGATCGGTTCCGTTTCGGGCGCGCCGGACATTTGGAAAAAACTTTACAACACCCATAGGGATATGGGTCTCCAGGCCGGCCCCGAAGACATCTGGCTGACACTGCGCGGCATGCGAACCTTGTCCGTTCGCCTGACGCATCATGAAAAGAGCGGCCTGGAGATCGCCAACTGGCTGCAAAATCGGCCGGAAGTGAGCCGCCTGCTGCACCCGGCCTTTACCGAGTGTCCTGGGCACGACAACTGGAAGCGGGATTTCGGCCGGTCCAACGGTCTATTCGCTTTCGTCCTGAATGGCACGAAAAAGCAGGCCGAAGTATTTGCTGAAGCGCTCCGTATTTTCCGCATCGGCGCTTCCTGGGGCGGATATGAAAGCCTCGTCAGCCTTGGTGACTTCAGCCGCAGCCGTTCCGTTCGCGCCTGGGCGGACGGGCCGGTGATCCGTTTGAATGTCGGGTTGGAGGATGTCGGCGACCTGATTGGCGATCTTGAGATTGCCTTTACCGCCATGTCCGCCGCGGCCTGAGGACGTGCTATTTGTTGTGCTCGGCTCAGACCTTGCCGATTTCTGACTGGCGACCCCGGCAGGATTCGAACCTGCGACATTCGGCTTAGAAGGCCGATGCTCTATCCAACTGAGCTACGGGGCCGGATATTTCCTCAATGGGTCCAGGGCTGTTCGCGGTCAGTGCGGAAATTGTCGGAATAGGACATTGGCCGGCGTTTGCGCTGATGCGGCTCAACGACCCGGTATTCGATGCCGTTTTGCTCCGCATAGGCAACAGCCTCCTGGCGCGATTCAAATGTCAGGCGAACCTGCGAGGTCATGTCGCTCGACGACGTATAACCCATCAAGGGCTCAATCGATCTGGGAGCGCTCGGCTCATATTCAAGAACCCATCTTTGCGTTTTCGCCAGGCCGGAACTCATCGCCGTTTTGGTCGGCATGAAAATGCGCGCGGTCATGA
>CAXMRP010000054.1:0-5504 GCA_964196155.1 uncultured Polyangiaceae bacterium | reverse complement strand
CCACTGCTTCGAAGTCGCCGGCCAGATCATCAATTTTTTTGATCCGACGATTCATACGCCCGTCGAAAGCTCGGACAATTCCGCGGCTGGATCCAGCGAAAGCGCCAAGCCTACTTACGACATGCGCTGGCAGGCTTGCCGACGGCCATTTGTCCTGACTGGCGGCGAATTGGAGCTCGGCATGCTCGACTTGGCCTTTAATCCGATTTCCCGGTTCTACGAAGCCCCGGTGCATTTCAAGGCGACCGGAGGCGTCTTCGTCGTCGACGATTTCGGGCGCCAGCGCACTGATCCGCAGTCCGTGCTCAACCGCTGGATCATTCCGCTTGAACGCCAGCACGACCAACTTACACTGCATACGGGGAAAAAGTTTTCCGTACCCTGGGACCAG
Source organism: uncultured Polyangiaceae bacterium (assembly GCA_964196155.1). Lineage (GTDB taxonomy): Bacteria > Pseudomonadota > Alphaproteobacteria > Rhizobiales > Afifellaceae > CAXMRP01. The sequence continues at coordinate 5,113 of CAXMRP010000054.1, read as the reverse complement.
CTGGCCATCTTTTCTACCAATCTTGAACCGGAGAAGCTGGCGGACGCCGGCGCTCTCAGGCGCCTTTATTACAAAATCAAAATTCCGACACCGACGGCGAATGACTACAAGGCCATTTTCGAGGATGTTGTAGCGCAACAGGATATTGAGTTTGACCAGAATATATTTACGCGATTTTACGAGAAAAACTATGGCAATGGCGGCAACATCCCGGCGGGTCATCATCCGAAATATATTGTCGACTTCATCGTGTCGGTCTGCAATTTTCGCGGCAACAGGCCACATATGGACGAAATTTTAATGGAGGGCGGCTGGAACAATCTGAACGTTCGATGAATCGTCTGACCTGATTCCAATACAATTGGAAGGACAAATTCATTGGGGGAGGGTCAAGTTCTCCGCCTGCTGGATGCCGCCGCCTATCGCCGCCGCAATGCCTGTCTGCGGATCCGCAAGTCCTGCGGCAGCGGCGACACAATCCATTTGATCATCAACAACAACCGGAGATGGCTGATTTCATCCGGCATTTCCCGCATGGAAGTGGAGAAATTCTTTGACGGCAGCAGGATCAATTTTTTGTCAGAAGACAATGAATTGATGGCCGAAGCGCTCAATCGCGGTATTATTCCCTTGGAAGTGAACAAGAGGTCGGCGCTTCTCAAGCGCTTCAACAAGCTGCTTGACGATGTTTTTGGTGACGGAAACCGACCGTTGAGGCTGGCTTAGGCGGGTATTAAATCTTGCCTGCCGCGGATAACTGGAGCCTGTTGTGATGGGAAGCGTCATGGCTGTTGGGTGTTTAAACCGGATTGCAGGGGCGATCGCCGTCCTTGCTGTGATGATAGCGGCCGCTGGCGAGGTGCGGGCCGAGGGCGGCATGACCATCCATTCCCTCCTGCGCGGGAACCTTTCCCCGGCACCCCAAAGTGCCGCCGGTCGGGCCGGTTATTCCATTCCGCGCGATCACGGTCCCAGTTTCCGCGATGAAGTCGCCTATGAGACAAAAGAGCGTCCCGGCACGGTGATCGTCGATACACAGACGAAAAACCTCTATTACGTCATCGCTGCGAACCGTGCTTTGCGTTATCGCATCGGCGTTGGCCGCGAAGGTTTTGGCTGGACCGGCATCGTCAATGTCGGGCGCAAGGCCGAATGGCCCGACTGGCGTCCCCCGGCCGAGATGCGCAAGCGCGATCCCAGCCTGCCTGAATATGTTCCGCCCGGACCGCTCAATCCGCTTGGCGCCCGCGCCATCTATCTGCACAAAAACGGCGCCGACACCCTCTACCGGATCCACGGAAGCAACGATTCCTCCACGATCGGCGGTAATGTCTCATCGGGTTGCTTCCGCATGACCAACACCGATGTCCTGGATCTTTACCAGCGGATGCGTGTAGGCGCGAAAGTCATCGTCCGCTGATTGACGGAAGATTCGCAATCATCTTGCTGATAACCAACGGGCCGCGTTGATAATGTCTACCGGGCCGGTAAGGACATTAGCCAGGCCTTGAAAGGGCGGAAACCGCAAAATTCGCGCAATTCAAATAGCGTCGTTCCGGACGCAATAGAATGATTTTGCAGGCCCGTGTTGGTACTTTCTTAAGCCAAATCGCTGAAATTGGTCGCACATTGGAGTGCGACACATGACGTTCGGCATCAAAAAAGAAGCGGTTGTTCCAGGTCTGACATTTTCAGGCCTGTTTCTGCTGGTGGTCGCCGCGGCGATGCTCAACCATTATCCTTCGAGCGAATGGCTCTGGTGGGTCAATCTCGCCATCGGCCGCGAAGTGACCGACGTCTTCATCCTGCTGGATTTCACCGGCATGGGTAGCTACAGCCTGCAGATCACTCTTTTTGCGGTCCTGGCCTGTCTGTCGATCTGGTCGTCCGGCCGGTTCTGGCTCCATCGTGCTTTCCTTCTGAATCATTTTGCCGCCATGTTGATTGGCCTGTCGCTGTTTGGGCCGACTGCATCAGCCTCGGCCTCCATCAGCGGATTACCCTTGGGCTCGTTTAGATGGTTCACCGCGATACCGGGCCGCGAGGATGCCGCGCTTCTGATACTTCTTGCCGTCGCTCTGGCATCTTGTTTCGCGACCCATCGCCAGATGCTTCGCCGCAACCGCGCCAGCTGACTTCCATTTCCTCAACTCCGCACTAGCGGGGAAATTCCGTGCCGGATAAGCTCCGGGCGCAGAGTACCCTTGGAACGTGCGACGTAATCCATGAAGCCGACCAACAGTGTCTATACCGGCCTGCCGACGACGGTCTTTGAAGAGATGAGTCGTCTGGCGATCGCCAATCAGGCGATCAATCTCGGCCAAGGTTTTCCCGATGTCGATGGCCCCCTGGAGATCCGGGAAAAAGCCGCCGAAGCAGTTGTTTCCGGGCCGAACCAGTATCCGCCCATGCTTGGTATTGCCGCGCTCACCGAGGCTGTCGCGCAAGGCTGGCAGCGCTTTCAGGACCTTGCCGTCGATCCGCAGCGCGAAGTGCTGATCACCTCCGGCGCGACGGAAGCCCTCTCCGACACGATCAACGCGCTTGTCGAGCCCGGTGATGAAGTCGTGCTGATCGAACCGCTTTATGATTGTTATCTGCCGCTGGTCAAACGCGCCGGCGCCACGCCGCGGCTTGTCCGGGTGACACCGCCGGACTGGCGTCTCGACCCCGACGCGCTCAGCGCCGCCTTTTCCGCTCGTACCAAGGCGATCCTGATCAACAATCCGATGAACCCGGCCGCCAAGGTCTTCAGCCAAGACGAACTTCGGCTCATCGCCGATCTGGCGATCAGGCATGATACCTATGTCATCGCCGACGAGGTTTATGAGCACCTCGTTTTCGACGGCGGCAGACACATTTCCATGCTTAGCCTTGAGGGCATGCGCGAGCGCACCGTGGCGATCGGCTCGGCCGGCAAGACGTTTTCGCTGACCGGTTGGAAGGTCGGATATGTGACGGCGGCGCCGCAGCTTCTCGATCCGATTGCCAAGGCGCATCAATTCACCACCTTTACCACGCCGCCGCACCTGCAAGCGGCGGTCGCCTTCGGCCTCGGCATGGACGATGCTTATTTCACGAGCCTTGCCAGCGACTTGCAGGCCAAGCGCGATCGCTTGACGCGGGACTGTGCTGGGCTTGGATTTGGCATCGTGCCCTGCGCCGGAACCTATTTCCTGACGCTTGATGTTGTGCCGCTCGGCCTTGAAGCCGACGATGTGGCGTTGGCGCGCCGCATGACGATTGAAGCCAAGGTCGCGGCGGTTCCGGTTTCCGCCTTCTATTCCGGCGATCCGCCGCGCAACTATCTTCGCCTGTGTTTTTGCAAAAAAGACGAAGTGCTTGATGAAGCGGTCGAACGGATCAGGCACTGGCTCAAAACGGCATCGGAAACCGCGGCCTGACGCAGGCAGCAATATGCCATTTCGCGCCATCTTGTGATCCGCGGTTGCCTGACTTACGTCTAGGCTAGGATGCCGGAGGACTTGTCATGTCGGGCTGCATTGTCGGCTGGTCGCATTCCCGGTTCGGGAAGCTGGAAAACGATGATCTGGAGTCGCTGATTGCCAATAGTGCCGCCGAAGCGATTGCCGATGCCGGCTTGGCGCCGGCCGACATCGACGCGATCTATGTCGGCAATTTCGGTGGTTTTGAAAAGCAATCCTTCCCGGCCTCTTTCGCTCTTGCCGCCGACCCGGCGCTGCGCTTTCGCCCAGCAACGCGCGTTGAAAACGCTTGCGCCACCGGCTCAGCCGCCATCCATCAAGGCCTCAACGAGGTCGCCGCCGGCAAGAGCCGCTTTGTCCTGGTTGTCGGCGCTGAGAAGATGACCGTCGCCCCCGGCGCTTTGATCGGCGACATTCTTTTGAACGCCGCTTACCGCAAGGAGGAAGGCGAAACGGAAGGCGGCTTTGCCGGCATTTTCGGCCAGATTGCCCAGCGTTATTTTCAGGCCTATGGCGACCATTCGGCCGCGATGGCCCGGATTGCTGCCAAGAACCACAAAAACGGCCTTGAAAACCCATACGCGCAATTGCGCAAGGATCTCGATTTTGAGTTCTGCAACACCGTCTCGGATAAAAACCCGCTGATTGCCGGACCACTACGGCGGACCGATTGCTCGCTCGTCTCCGACGGCGCTGCGGCGGTCGTTCTCACCGACATTGAAACCGCCTTGCGCCGCCCCAAGGCAATCCATTTTCGCGCCGCCGCGCAGGTCAATGACTATCTGCCGATGTCACGGCGCGACATCATCGCTTTTGAAGGCTGCGGTGAGGTCTGGAAAAAAGCCCATGCCGAGGCCGGCACCAGCCTCGACGATCTCGATTTCGTCGAGACCCATGATTGTTTCACCATTGCCGAGCTGATTGAATACGAGGCGATGGGGCTTGCCGCCAGGGGCGAGGGGCATCGCGCGATTGAGGAAGGCTGGGTGGAAAAGGGCGGCAGGCTGCCGGTTAATCCGTCCGGCGGTCTGAAATCCAAGGGCCACCCAATTGGCGCCACGGGCGTCTCAATGCACGCCATGTGCGCACTGCAATTGATGGGCGAGGCCGGCGGCATGCAGATCGAGAATGCCCAGACCGCCGGCATCTACAATATGGGCGGCGCCGCTGTGGCCAATTACGTCTCCATTCTGGAGCGTCTGCGCTAGCATTTCGCCACGACGGTTTTACCGTCCGGAGTGTCTGGGTCGCAATGCTGGTGACTACATTTCCATCACTTCTGCGACTTCAAGTGTGCCGATATCAAGGAACGGGCATCCCTTAGCCATTTCCAGAGCAGCATCCATGCTGTCGGCTTTCACGATAGAATACCCTGTCAGAGCATTTGGCCCGCCATCGTCTGATACACCACCAGAGCTTACCATCTTGGACTTTCCCAGGGGCGTGCCGGGGTTGACCACGGCATCGCCAAGGCCGCCGACTTAGGCCTTCCATTTCGCCATATGTTCGGCTCCCTCTTCAGGGGTCTCGGGCTTTTTTCCACCGTGATAGGCAATGATGTAGTTAGACAAGGGGTTTTCTCCTGATTTTCAATTTCCATTTGTAAGATGTTCAAGTTTCCGAAGTGACGATGAAAATTCGCCTTCCTTCAAAAGTCGTTCAACAAT
>CAXMRP010000053.1:0-8212 GCA_964196155.1 uncultured Polyangiaceae bacterium | reverse complement strand
GGCCCCATTCATCGCTTGACCGGCAAACCCCCGATCAGGCTTACTTCAACCCGCCGCAACCAATCCCGGTCGCTGCATAACAGAGGCTGAAATCCACTTATAAAACCCGGCCAAACTGTTCAAACAAACCGAACCACCTCTAACGATAGTCACCGCTTTCGCCATATCGGCCATTTGCCTGTCGCCGTCATAGTGCTCGGCAGATCGCCAGACGCCAACTGTCGCCAACAAATTGTAAGGCAGGGAAAGCCCGTAGCCGATGGCAAGCGCCAGGAGCGGATGGTCCGCCATGACCAGGAAAAGAAATGATGCACTGGTAACGAGATTGACTAACAGGCCGCCCAGAACCGCCCACATCCAGAAGGCGTCCTGAAGTGCCAGTTCTCCGCGCCAAAGCCGCATTAAATGTTTCATGCGGTGCAATCTACCATTCCGTAGCAGTGTCCTGATTTGGAACCGACGACCACCCCCTATGGTATATCTATATCTGTACCGTCATCTAGGACCGTGAACCCGGCGAAAATGAGCCTGACAGTCCTAATCCAAAGTACCGTCAAGCGCACTCTGTGCACCCTCGGTCCTAGTTCGGGGTGCCGTGAACACATATTTTAGGACCGTGCTTTTTTCTCATCGCGTTGCCAACTCATGAATTCTTTGGTTGGTTTGTTTACATCGAAGGGCTGGTCAGTCTGTTCCCATTCCGATGCGTGCTGGCACTTGTAGTGGAACGACCCCTTCCGTCGGCAGCGAATGAACCCCCTGTCCTGCAATTCATCAAAGCAGCGCGTGGCGGTATCCGGTGCAATTCGGCTAAGTTGTGCGGCTTCCCGGACGGACAGGCTGATGTCACCATTGTTGGTGCCTCGATACCGGTACACAAGCTCGATATAGAGTGCACAGGCGGAAGGCTTCAGCGAACGCCAGGCATCACTGTCGATCAGGTAGTGAGGAAGCTTGACGAAATGGTCACTTTGAGGGCTTCAATGCAACCGGCGACGACATACGGCCCGGCCCGCACATCGCGCAAGGGAACGAGCCCGACATTCTTTTCACTTTGTGCCGCCATCAAGCGGACAAGGCTGGCATCGGTCATCGGCGTCAGGGGATGGTCCTTCATCGGGCTGTCGGAAAGCAGCTGGTCCCCGACAAACAGATAGCCATTGTAGATGGTTCGCCCGTTTTCAGGAAAAGCCGGGCAGACGAATGCGAACCGCAATCGAGCAAATCCACCAGCGCATCAGCGACCGGTCCGATGTTCCCGGCGGCCGAAGAATCGAATGTCGAGCAATATTTGAACAGGATCTACCGCGCCCCTTGCGCTCGCAGCCACTGCGCCGCAGCAAGCGAATCCGCCACGGCCTCCGACACCGGAGCCATCCGGGATTTCAGCGCAACCACAACCGCATCGACATCGCCAATATCGGCATCCGGTCCCGGCGCACCGATCAACTGGCAAACGCGCATGCCTTCCTTGACCAACGTATTGGCAAGTTCGGTCGCGCTGGTAAAATCATCGGCAATCGCGCCCAGAACGACGTTCATGTTCGCGCCTTTTCCAATAATTCCCGCATCGTTCGCCAACCTGGATCAGCCAAAGCGGTCGCGATACCCGGCCAGTTTTGATAACCAGTGCTCGTTCGCCGTAATGTCACGATTGACTATCCCCTCGGGGATGTCGCCGGCCAGAACCGCCTTGGCCGCCTGAATGTCGGCTGCGCCAATCCCGGCAAAACACTGGTCGGTCCAGCAAATGGCGTGTGGGCTGACGATGACGTTATCCAGGCTGAACAGCGGATCGTCGGCGCTGGACGGTTCATTGGCAAACACATCAAGACCTGCGCCAGCGATCCGTTTGGCGGCCAGGGCATCGGTCAGCGCCGCCTGATCGACGATCGGCCCCCGGGCGGTATTGATAAGAAAGGCCGTCGGCTTCATCAGGGCAATCTTGTCCGCATCGACGAGCCCCTCGGTTTCGTCGGTAAGCGGGCAATTGATGCAGACAAAATCAGCGTTGCGAAAAACCTGATCGATCGGCACCAGTTCAACGTCAATGTCGCCGGCAACCGCCGGGTCCGTGTAGGGATCGTGGCCAATAAAATTCATGCCCAACGGCGCGGCGAGCTTGAACATTTCCGCACCGATATTGCCAATGCCGATCGAGCCGAGGGTGAGGCCGACCAGACCCTGACCCATATGCGCTCCGCGCTGCGCCCAGCCGTCCGGACCGGACCTTGTCAGCCTGTCCTTGATCAGCAACCGGCCCGACAGCGCCAGAATGAAGGTGAGGATTGCAACCGCCACTGGCCGGCGCACGCCCGAAGGCGTGATGACCACCGCGACATCGCTTGCGCTGCAAGCGGCCACATCGACATTGTCATAGCCGACGCCAAACCGCGCGACCAGCGACAGCCGGCCATCGCCGGGCAAACTGTCCGCATCAAACCGTCCCGCAAGCAGGATCAGCGCATCAAATCCGGCCATATCCTCGGCTGGTATCCGGCCATCGACCAGCGGAACATAGGCCCATTCAATGTGCGGATCGGCATCAAGCGGCGACAGATCGAAGGAGGGAAAGGCCGACGAACCATCGGACTTCTGGAAGTCAGCGCTCAGCGCCACGCGATATCGTTCCATCGCCTATTGTCCCCCAGCCATAGCATCGCCAATGCGGCTACGCACCGCGGCGACACCGTCCGTCAATGCGCCGGTATAAAGCCATACATCGCCGGAATAGCAGATGAAGTCACAGCCCTCACCGAACAACGTTTCCGCCTCGGTAGGGGAGCCGGCAAGCCGCCCGATGCTCTTGTTGTTCGACGTGCCGGCATCCATCACGGTTTTGACGGCGGATTTGAATTTCTCGCTGTCAAAATCGCCCGGAATTCCCAGCGAATTGCTCAAGTCCAGATGACCAAGCCACAGGCCGTCGAGGCCATCGGTAGCGGCGATCTTGTCAGCATTTTCGATGGCTTCCGCCGTTTCGATCAGAGCGACACAGGCGGTTTTTGCGTTTGATGATGCTATCGCATCCGTTACCGATTGCGGCCGATAGTCGTCATGGGCGATCCCGAAAGCGGCGCCCCTGGTGCCAAGCGGCGGATATTTGATCATCCCGGCAAGCGCTTCGGCATCGGCTGGCGTTGACAGCATCGGCGGGATGACCGCCTGGGCGCCGACATCGCAGGATCGCGAGATATGGTGGTATTCTTGCGATGGCGGACGGACGATTGTCGCAATACCAACGTCATGCAGGTGGCGCAGCAGCGACTTGATGGTCTCGAACGAAAAGCCGCTGTGTTCCATGTCGACAAACGCGAATTCACAGCCAGCCGCCTTGAGCATCTGGCCGATGCCCGGCGTTGCAAATTCGCCAATATACGTGCCGACCTTGAGCCGCTTCGAAGATAATAATTCTCTGAATGTTGTCATGGCTTCCTCCAATATCGTGTGCGTGGACAATCAGACCGTCTGCGGCGGGTTGCAGATATCCTTCACCGAATTTTTGACCGCCTCCGGATCGAAGATGTTCTCCAGCCAGCCTTCCCTGAATATCTGCGGCTTGGCCTGTTCAATGGCGTGAAGCGCGCCATCGGAAAACTGCCCGTCGGGGAAAATATCAAAGGCGATGGCCAGTTCGATATTGAGATGGCCGAGCATGAAATCCATCGCCGCTGCGCGCGGAACACCCCGGCCGACTGCTGCTTCAACGGCGTCGCGAAGCGCCAGGCACAGGGTCGCCCCGACCGTCTCCGACATGGCCGGCTCAAGAACCGCGATGTCTTCCACCGAGCATCGGTGCGCCCGCACGACCGGTGCATAAATGGCCCGCGCCACCTCTTCGCACAGGTCGTAATCGTCGTCGCTGCCCTGCATCAGCCCGCAGACGATCGCCTGCTTGGCATGCACGCCGCCAAAAAAATCGCGCTGGGCTTCGGGCTCGCTTTCGAAACCGAAGATCGACGGGTGGCAGGGATGGGTCACGAAGTACGCTACGTCCGCGCGTGTTGGCAGTTCGCCCGCATAAGGAGCCGCCGCATCCAGTACGATCAGCGCGGCGCCGGCCTTCATGTCGTCTATGATGGCGTTGGATATGCTGCCGATCAGCCGGTCGGGCACCGCCAGAACCACCACATCGGCATCGGCCACAGCCGCGGCCTGATCGACTCAATCAACACCGACCGCCTGTTTCAGCCGGTCTCTTCCTTCCTCGGCGACTTCGACATGATCAACCGAAAACCGGGTGCCCTGAAGATTTGTCGCAAGCCGCACGCCCATTTTTCCGCCGGCACCAAGCAATGCGATTTTTGTCATTTTTTTCTCCCGTTTAACTGGCGCAGCGCCCGCCCTGTTTGATGTCCATGAAATAGTTTGGCGATCCCATCTGTCCGCCCTTCAGCGCGATCTCCAGATCGCCATAGGCCGGGTCATCACTGTGCGCTTTTGTCAGGCACGCGCCGGGCGCGGTGTAGGCCAGCGCCGTCAGGGCATGGATGCCGAGTGCCCGCGTAGCATGGCCGGACGTATCGCTGCCGGCGACCACGCAGCGCTGAATGTTGGCCGTGCGCAAGATCTGATCGAGTATCGTGCCAAGCCCGGTCCCCAACCTTTCTGAGATGTGCTGGCGCTCGGTGATAGGCTCCCGATCAGCACTGGCAACGGCGGCGTTGAAGGCGGCGATGGCGGGATCATCCGGGCCGAGCGCCGTATAAAGGATCGGATCGCACCCCTCGCCAACCGCTCGCAATGCCGTGGCTACTGTCCGCTCGATTTCCTGCGACCATGACTGCGGATCAGCGGCGTGGGTCGCATCAACCCGGATCGGCTGAAAGCCGTGATCGGCCGCAAACTGGATCTGGTTTGCGGTCTCCGGCGCGCATGAACCGGAGACAACTGCGATCCGGTCCACTGCGCCGGCGCCCGGTGGCTCAGCCGGCGGATCAATCAACCTTTCCGCCTGCCAGTGTGCGACCAGCGCGTATTCGATGCCTTGCGAGCCGACTGCTAACCGTGCATCAGCGCGATTTTCCCAAATCAACTGCCCGCAAGCCTGCAGTGAAATACCGTCGATAACGTCGAGGGCAATAATTTCCGATCCTTCGTTGATTTCACTGGCCATCGCGTCTTGCGCCTTGCCATTTTGCATGGCCACGAAATCGATCAGTCCGATCTTCCGCTTTGTCTGCCGCGACAGGTGAAGCCGCACATCGGCCTCGTCCATCGGCGTGGCGGGATGCCGGCTCATGGTCGGATGGCGGTCGAGGCGATAACCGACCCCATCGACCGACGCAAAAAGATTGCCGAACGCCTGATACCGCTTCATCGCCGGGGCGCCGACAAGCATTGGAACCCGGTCGCAACCGAGGATCGGCGCGGCAATATCGATGGCCTTGCCGATCGATCCGAGGATCGGCGAGGAGTCCAGCGTCGAGCACATCTTGTAGTGGACGATCGGCGCGCCGGTGCCGGCGAGAAATCGGAATGCCGCCGGCAGATGATCGTCCATCCATTGCGGCGACCGCGAGCGGGCAGTGCCGGCGATGCCGCAGGCGCGATAGCCGGCAAACCTTGCCAGCTGATCGGGTGTTGGAAGCTGGAGGAACAGCACGGCCGGCAGGCCCGCAAAGGTCAGGACCTCCATCACCGCTGCCGAACCGGTGAAGTCATCGCCGTACCAGGACACCAGAAATCCTGGCGGCAAACCTGTGCCAGTTTTGCCAGTCGCGCTCACGTTGCGTAGGCTTTCAAGGCAGTAGCGAGCGCCAGGTGGGTTGCCGCGTGATCGGTCAGCGAAACACCGCTGATCGCCGCATCCCAGGCATCGCGCAGACTTTCAACGCCGGCCGCCACTCCATCGGGGTGGGCCATGATGCCACCGCCAGCTGCATAAATAAGATCAGCGGAGCCGAGGTCGGCATAGGTTTCCGGTACTTGTTTGGCCGATTGGCCGGACGAGAATACCGGCATGGCAATGCAGGGCTTTTCCTTAAAAAGCGGGATCAGGCATTCGCGCGCCGACGCCATCACACTGTCATCGGACTCGCAGAATTTGTTATCGAGACCGTTGACATGCATGTGGTCGGCGCCGGCCAGGCGCCAGATTTTCTGCCAGGCGATGTACGACCAGCCCAGACGCGGATGCCGGGACAAAGACCCCCAACCGTTTCTGTGGGCGTGGATCGGCAGTTGCGAGTGCCGCGCCAATTCGATCATGCCGACAAGGCCCACCGAATTCAGGCTCGCCATGACACAGGTGCCGCCAAGCGCCACGACCAGATCATGGCGGGCGCGCATCTGGTCAAGATCGCCGGTGACGTTGAAGGCAAACATCACCGTCTTGCCGGTCCGTTCCGCATGATCGTTGATGACACCCATCACCGCCCGGGCACGGTCTTCAAACCGGCAGCGCGGGCCATCGCACTGGAGCTCATCATCCTTGATGAAATCGATCCCGGCGGCGGCCAGCGTTGCAACCAGTTCAGCGGTTTCTCGCGGACCAAGGCCAACGCTCGGCTTGATAATCGTGCCGATCACGGGACCCGTTTCAACGCCCGTTAGTTCCCTTGTGCCGGCGATACCAAATTTTGGCCCGTCATAGGCTTTGGCAAATTCGTCTGGCAGATGGATATCGAGCAGGCGCAGGCCGGAAAACTGCGACAGTTCGAACAGGTTTCCGGCAACCGCGGTCACCAGGTTCGGCAAGGAGGCCCCAAGATTGTCGAGCGGCCAGGACAAAGTGACCCGCGCTGTTTGGAACGCGCCGTTTGCTTCGCCGTGCGGGGGTTGCGCTCCGGGCAGACTGGGCCGGTTGACCGATTCCAGCGCCTCCAGCGTCTCGACCCGCGCACCCGATCGGGCACGAAGCTCCGGCGTTTCGCCTGGGATTGCGACAAAGGTACCGGAGGATTGTTCGCCCGCCATCACCTCGGCCGCTTCTGCCGGATCGAGTGCCGTTTCAATCAGGTAATCGGCATAAATGCGCGAACGGGTCAGTGGTTCAATCTCCCTGCTGCCCCCCGGATAACGCGAAAATGCGAACCGCCAGAGGGGCGACGAGCGGGGTGCCGAGTTGATTGCCGGCGCAACGGCCTCAATCTCTTCTTAACTGATCATTATACCAGTTGAGCAATCGACGCAATTTGGCGCACCGCCAGATTATGGTTTCACGCCGACCGCGCCGCCTTGTCAGGCTGGAAATGGCTTTGATGATAAAGGCTGTTGGCCCGGTACAAATGATCGCGCATGGCGTCAGCCGCCGCGGCCGGATCACCATTTTCGATCGCACTCAGGATCGCGCGATGCTCGGCAAGCGTCAGGTTTTCCAGCCCCGGCCGGCTGACCAGATCGATATGGAAATTGGCCAGCCATCTGAAAAGCGCATCGCACAGCGCCACGAATATCGGGTTGCCGGTGATCCGGGCAATCGCCGTATGAAATTCCCGGTCATAGTCCAAAAACCGTTAATGATCAGACACTTCGGCGCCCTGCTTGCGCAAGATGCCTTCCAGTAGGGCGATATCAGGCGCAGTCCGATGGGTGGCGGCAAGGCGCGCCATTTCCATCTCGAACGTCGCCCTTGCCTCTTTCAGATGCTTCAGATCCGACTCCGAATGCGAAAGCATATGCCGGACCGTCCGGCCCAGTTGGCCGAAAATAATATCAATTGACGGCTTGGCGAGCCGAGGCCGCTCGCCGTGGCGGATTTCGATCAGACCCATCCGTTGCAGGTTTTGCATGGCTTCGCGGATCGCTGGCCGCCCAACGCCATAGGCTTCCATAAGCTCGCGCTCGGATGGCAATTTGTCGCCCGGTTTCAGATCGCCGCGCTCGACAATGCCAAGCAGGCGCTCCTCCACATCCTGGGACAGTTTTCGCCGCCGAATTGGCTTGTTCTCAATGCCCACGGCAGTGACCTGAACAGTTTGCGGCACCAAAATAGCTCATATTGTCACTACGATCCCACTAAATTCCGTAAAAAGGACACAGCACAGCGCGTTGCAGCTGGTATAATGACATGCTAGTCATATATTTGGAAGTCTCCGCACTCGGGAACCGGTGTCCGCGACATTGACCCGATTCAGGCGATCCAAACAAAGAAAAATGAAGCGGGAGGAACGAAATGCTGGGACGTAATTTCATAAAATCAACTTCAGCGCTCGCCATCGCCGTGTCTATGCTCGGGCTACCCGGGCTGGCCAGCGCGCAGTCGGCGGCG
>CAXMRP010000052.1:0-4839 GCA_964196155.1 uncultured Polyangiaceae bacterium | reverse complement strand
CGCCAACGCGCGCGCTGCAAGATCATGCGTCAGGCGTTCCACATAAAACGACCCGCCCCACGGATCGATGATCCGCGAATTGCCGGACTCGGCCTGCAGGACGAGCTGTGTGTTGCGCGCAATCCGGGCGGAGAAATCTGTTGGCAGGGCCAGCGCCTCGTCGAGCGAATTGGTATGCAAGGATTGCGTGCCGCCCTGCGTCGCCGCCATCGCCTCAATCATCGTCCGCATGACATTGTTGAAGATGTCCTGCGCCGTCAGCGACCAGCCGGACGTCTGGCAATGGGTCCTCAGTGACAAGGATCGCACGTCTTTGGGCGAAAACTCATCACGCATCAGCTTTGCCCATAAAAGCCGGGCGGCGCGCAGCTTCGCCACTTCCATGAAGAAATTCATGCCGATGCCGAAGAAGAACGACAGCCGCGGCGCGAACCGGTCGACGTCGAGCCCGGCGGCAATGCCGGTGCGCACATATTCGATGCCGTCGGCCAGCGTATAAGCCAGCTCCAGATCCGCCGAGGCGCCGGCTTCCTGCATGTGGTAGCCGGAAATGGAAATGGAATTGAATTTCGGCATATGCGTCGGGGCATAGGCGAAAATATCGGAGATGATCCGCATGGAGGCCGCCGGCGGATAAATGTAGGTGTTACGGACCATGAACTCCTTCAGGACATCGTTCTGGATCGTTCCTGAAAGCTGCGCCGGCTTCACGCCCTGTTCCTGCCCCGCGACGATAAACAGCGCCAGGATAGGCAGGACGGCGCCGTTCATCGTCATCGACACGCTCATTTGATCGAGCGGGATGCCGTCGAACAGCTCTTGCATGTCGTAGATGGAATCGATCGCAACGCCGGCCATGCCAACGTCGCCGGCGACACGCGGATGATCGGAATCGTAACCGCGATGCGTCGCCAGGTCGAAGGCGACCGACAAGCCCTTCTGGCCGGCGGCCAGATTGCGGCGATAAAAGGCGTTGGAATCCCTTGCCGTCGAAAATCCGGCATATTGCCGGATCGTCCATGGCTTTTGCACATACATGGTCGGGTAGGGACCGCGCACGAAAGGTGGCAGGCCGGGCCAGTTGTCGACGAAGTCCAGGCCTTCAAGATCGGTTTCGCAATAGGCCGACTTGAGCGCGATACCCTCCGGTGTTTCGACCGCCTCCTCCATTATCGAGCCGTCATCGGCGACCACTTCCCGCCATGTTATGTCCACCGGCGCCGGTTTCGGTCCTGGGCGCTCAAATGGTATCGCCGTGAAATCGGGCAGCTTGAATGGCGCAGTCATGCTGCACCCGCGTCCGGTTCATGGTCGCCGGCAAGCCGCCAGGGCGCAAGCGGTACACAAGGCGTTGTCAGCATATCGATTGCGCGATCGGGCAGTGTTTCGCTGAGAAGAACGTCGGTTGGTTGCGCCGCATCGATACCGAAATTTGTCGTACCGATTATCGCCGTCGAGCCGTCCGCGACATCGGCGGTAATGGACTGACGATGCTGAGCGATCCGATCCTGCACCATGCCGGATGCAAGCGCCTCGACAATACCGCCGGACTTTTCGATCTCCTGAAACGCCTGCCAGGCAGCGTGGCAAGTCGCGTCGGTCAAGGCTTCCAGCGCGCCGGAGCCGGCGGAAGGATCCATCACCGCGTCGATATGGCTTTCTTCCATCAGGAGAAGCTGTGTATTTCGCGCCAGCCGCCGCGCAAGCGCGTCCGGCAGGCCAAGCGCCTGGGTGAACGGCAGAACGGCTATGCTGTTTGCGCCGCCAACACCGGCCGCGAAAGCCGCCAGCGTCGTGCGCAGCAAATTGCTGTGCGAATCGCGTCGCGTCATCATTCGCCATGAGGTTTGGGCATGGATGCGAAGCGGCGGCCAGAACGGCAGGGCCAGGACTTCGGCAAGACGGTTCCACAACAACCGGCATGCGCGGAGCTTGGCGATCGACTCCAACTGGTTCTGATCGACCGCGAGCGACACGCCAATTCCGTTCATCAGATCGAGGACATCAATGTTCTTGCCGGCGATGCTGCGCAACAAGCTGGCGATGGTGGCGAACACTGCGCCGAGTTCGAGCCCGCTGGACGCCCCGGCATCGTGATAGATACGCCCGTCGGCTTCCAAAAAATTCCCGACGAAACCGAAATGATTGTCGGCCTGATCGGCTGCCCTGAGGGCTAAGATCGTTTCCGCCAATTGAGCCTCGATCGCCGATCCATCGGCCGGTTGAACGCCATAACGTGCAAGGCTGCCGACGATGTCGATGCCGAACGACACAGCCGTATCGACCCTAGCGAAGGATGCTTCGTCAACAAGCGTGCTGATCCAAACCGCGCTTTCCAGGGCTTGTGGGTGGGGTTCAATGCGCAATGGCACAGCATCAAGTCTGATGCCGTCGAGTGTCTGGCGAAGGCTCGCCTGGTCGACCGGCAATCCGAATCCATAAGCGGACGGTGCGCCCTGAAAGACCAGCGTTACCTCGCTTGCGCCCTGGTCCAGTTCGGCGTGCAGAAGACGGTTGGCTTCTTTAGGGTCGGGATGATCGGCCCGGGCCGCGACGGTCCAGGGCGCGCCCGCAATGCGGCTCGCAATCGGCTCGGCGGCGCAGGCGCGCGGATAGACAGGCGCAATTTTTGCATTGTCTGACGTGCTTGAAAACAAGCTTTCAAGCGGCTCGCCCTGCAACGCTTTTTCAGCGTGGGCCTGCCAGTCGGATTGCGTTGCTTTCGTAAATCCGGCGGCCAGTGACTGGATTTCAGACATGATCAACCTCGAAGCCGCAATTTACGGCTTCCGCGGTTACCATGGCAACGCGACAAAGAGATATATAGACGGAGACGATAACCACCTCCGTTCAAGGATAGTTCAGGAAGGAAGAAGGAGGCGGTGACCCGCCTCCGCCTGAGCGCCCCCTAATACGTCATTATCGGATCAAGCGTTTTGGCATGCTCGACCCAGGACGTGACCCGTTTTTCGCTGGGAAGGAGCCTTACGAGCTTCTTCTTCTTGTTCACTTCCTGCATCTTCGCGGCAAGATTGGCGGCATTGCGCCGCTTCATTTCCTTGACCGTATCGACGCCGGCAGCTTCAAGCAGCTCCGAATATTCCTCGGCGACACCGCGGATGCGCATCAGATCCGCCATATTCGCCCATTTGAGGATTTTGCCCTCATCGATCCCCGATTCTTCCGCCAGTGCGCGGCGGCCTTTGGGGTCTTTTGCCCGATCGAGCAGTTTTGCCGTCGAACGGACGCCGGCAGCTTTGAGTTTCTTTGTAAAAGATGGACCGATTCCCTCGATCTCAGCGATGGCATATGACGCCATGAGTCACCTCCAGAATTTAAGCGTTCTTTTTATGACAAACTGTCCCCCAGGACCATACTAAACAAACACTCCCCCAGGATCATACTTTTAGACGAATTGACTAAGGCCAGGTATTGCAGAGACGATTTCGTTAACCAGATCCTCGCCGCCCTTTTCTTTCGCGAACGATATGGTCTCCTGGGTCACACCCTGGATTTCGCCCATACCCAGGCCGAGGCCCTGGAGTTCGCCAAGAACAGCCATTGCCCCACCACCCATCATGCCGCCGAGCATTGAATCGGCATCACCTCCAGCCGGACCAAGCAGGTCATCGCCGCCGATCTGGCCAGCAAGCTGTTCAACCTTCTCTGACGGCCCTTCCTTGTGAAGAAACGACAGGATGACGGAGACGGCGGATTTTGCAACGGTCTCATCGACACCCACCTTGGCGACGATGCGTTGGATCAATTCTTCCATGAATATCTCCGGCATGGGAACGAATGTTGCCGGGGCATAAAACCCGCAAGGGGGTAAAATACAAGAGGGAACTGGTTGAATTGTGCCGATTGTGACCCGCTTGCACCACGCCTATAAGGATCGCCTCGATTGTCGAAGGGAGACGTATCGGTGCTCGAAGAAGAAATGGTCTATGTCGGCACAAGCCGGAAACCGGATGACAGCATCAGCAAGGCTGAATATCTCGCCCTGAAGCTGGCCAATCGCCATGGGCTTGTTACCGGGGCGACCGGGACCGGCAAAACCGTGACGCTGCAGATCCTGACGGAAGGATTTTCCGCCGCCGGCGTTCCGGTCTTCGCCGCCGACGTCAAGGGCGACCTGTCCGGTCTGGCCGTTGCCGGCGATGCCAAGGATTTTCTCGTCAAGCGCGCCGAGCAGATCGGCTTTGCCGACGAATATGCATTCGAGAGCTTTCCGACCGTGTTCTGGGATCTGTTCGGCGAACAGGGTCATCCGATCCGCACCACCGTATCGGAAATGGGCCCGCTGCTTCTGGCCCGGCTGATGAGCCTGAGCGATGTCCAGGAAGGCGTTCTCAACATCGCCTTCAAGATCGCCGACGATGAAGGCCTTCTGCTCCTTGATTTGAAGGATTTGCAGGCCCTCCTGGCCAATCTTTCCAAACGGTCGTCGGAGATTTCGGGCAGCTATGGAAATGTGTCGAAATCCTCAGTTGGTGCGATCCAGCGTCAGCTTCTGGTTCTGGAACAACAGGGCGGCGAGGCGTTTTTCGGCGAACCGGCGCTGGATATCATGGATTTGATGCGCACAACCCGCGACGGCCGCGGCGTCGTCAACATTCTGGCCGCCGACAAGCTGATGATGGCGCCACGGCTTTATGCGACGTTCCTTTTATGGCTGCTCTCGGAGCTGTTTGAGGAGCTTCCCGAAATTGGCAATCCGGACAAGCCGCGAATGGTCTTCTTTTTCGACGAGGCGCCGAAGATTCTGCTTCAAAAAGTCGAGCAGGTCGTCAAGCTGATCCGCTCCAAGGGCATCGGCGTGTTCTTCGTCACGCAAAA
>CAXMRP010000051.1:0-2922 GCA_964196155.1 uncultured Polyangiaceae bacterium | reverse complement strand
GTTCTAAAGTCCACTCAGGGGCATTCAAGGGCTTGGACACCCTTACACCCATTATCGGCCAACCCCCGTCACCGGGCGTCATATGACTCCCTGGTGACCTTGGTGTAACTTGCAACACAATTTTCTCGCACCGGAGACATTTTTTGCGAGGCTCAATGAGATCAAAGTTCACATCCAAACTGGACGACCTGCTGCGGAGAGCACTCGATTTGTCGAGCCGGCCAGACGACAGTTTTCCGGAACTGGCGCGTTGCCTCGCCACGTTGCACGACCACGCCTTTCCCAAGTGGAAGCGGTTTCTAGAGGCTTCGGGGATGGGTCGCCGGAAAGCGTATTATCTGGTCGAGATCGGCAACATGTTTGAAAGATTGCAAGTGCCGGAGGCGCGGCTCAGGAAAATCGGGTGGACGAAGGCGCAGATCATCGGGAGGCACATTACCCGCGCCAACGCCAACCGGCGGTTGAAGCAGGCCGAGGAGAACACAGCTCCTCAACTGGAAGCTCTGATGCGAGATGAAAACGCCCAAATGGCGACCCGGTGCGTAAAGATGTATTTCACCGCTGAGGAATACCTCGAATTTGAGCAGGCTATCCTGCGTCACGGGGGGACCCAAAGTGGCCGAGGACTACGAGATAAGGAGAAGGCGACCCTCGACATGATCAGGAAAGCACATGGGGCCCCTGATATGGAGAAACCTGGCCCCAAGCGCGCAAGGAGGGATCGAGGTCAGAGACCTCGCCGTCGGGGCGTTGCTTGGGCTTGAACACGCCATAAACCGCCGCTGGCGCGCGATAGGCCCAACCCGGGCTTTAATGTCAGTTGATTGCTATATGATTGCTAGAGCAAAATCATAAATCTAGTGCGGGATGCTAAGTCCTTGATAAATATGGTGCCGCAGGGCAGGATTGAACTGCCGGCCTCACCCTTACCAAGGGTGCGCTCTACCACTGAGCTACTGCGGCGTCGCGGCAGACAAATGCGTTCCTGCCACAGGCCGGATTGTCGCGCAACCACCTCGTACCTCGTTGCGGCAATGACTGGCCGCCGGGCTTTGCAGGAACGTTCACCTGGGCTAAGCAACGCGGCGATGGGCGATGATGCCGCAAACGAAAAAGCCGCGAAGCGTGACAAGCGTCAGCAACGGCTTGCTGAGGCTTTGCGCCGGAACCTGAAACGACGCAAGGTGCAGGCTCGCGGCCAGGCCGGCGAAAAGTCCGGCGGCGAACCGCAAGCCACTCCGGACAAGAACGCCGACGGCAACTGAGAAACCGAACGCCGAACTGCGCTGCCGGTTGGTTAAGGGACGGTTCGATATGGGCCGGCTGAAAAAGGAAGAGTGACATGGATCGCATTCGCATCACCGGCGGCCGGCCGCTGAACGGCACGATCCCCATATCCGGCGCCAAGAATGCGGCGCTGCCGCTGATGATCGCCAGTCTGTTGTCCGATCAGACATTGACGCTCAGCAACGTGCCCAATCTTGCCGATGTCGTGCTGCTCAAGCGCATTCTCGGCAATCATGGCGTCGATTATGCCGTATCCGGCAAGCGCCGTGGCGAAGTGGTCCAGTCCGGCGAGCGGTTGGCGCTGACCGCCGCCGAGATCGTCGATACGACCGCGCCCTATGATCTTGTTTCCCGCATGCGGGCCAGCTTCTGGGTCATCGGACCGCTGCTGGCGCGCATGCACAAAGCGCGCGTGTCGCTGCCGGGCGGTTGTGCGATCGGCACGCGGCCGGTCGATTTCTTCCTGTCGGGCCTGGAACAGCTCGGTGCGACAATCGATGTCGATGGCGGCTATGTCGTGGCAAGCGCGCCAGGCGGGCTTCGCGGCGGGCGCGTCGAATTTCCCGGGGTCTCCGTCGGCGCAACCCACACGATCATGATGGCGGCGACACTGGCGCGCGGCGAGACGGTGATCAAAAACGCCGCCCGCGAGCCGGAAGTGCGAGACTTGGCCGACTGCCTGACAAAGATGGGCGCAACGATCGAAGGCGCCGGCACCGATACGATCGCGGTCCAGGGCACCGACCGTCTGGTTGCGGCGGAACACGCCGTGCTTCCGGACCGGATCGAGACCGGAACCTATGCTTTTGCGGTTGCAGCGACGGGCGGCGAAGTCCTGCTCGAGGGCGCCCGCGGCGATCTCCTGCAAGCGGCCCTGGATGTCCTGTCGCAAACCGGTGCCGAAATATCGCAAACCAATGACGGCATTCGTGTTTCGCGCAACAGCGCCGGGCTCGCCCCGGTCGATGTCACCACCGAGCCGTTTCCGGGATTTCCCACCGATCTTCAGGCCCAGCTGATGGCGCTGGTCACCGGCGCTGAAGGCTGTTCGCGGATCACCGAGACGATCTTTGAAAACCGCTTCATGCATGTCTCCGAACTTGCTCGTCTCGGCGCCGATATCCGCCTCGACGGCCAGACGGCGACCGTGCATGGCGGCACGCCGCTGAAGGGCGCGCAGGTCATGGCAACGGATCTGCGGGCTTCGGTTTCGCTGGTAATAGCCGGATTGACAGCCGAGGGTGAGACATGGGTCAACCGCGTCTACCATCTCGATCGCGGTTTTGAGCGGCTGGAGCAGAAGCTGTCGGCCTGCGGCGC
Source organism: uncultured Polyangiaceae bacterium (assembly GCA_964196155.1). GTDB lineage: Bacteria > Pseudomonadota > Alphaproteobacteria > Rhizobiales > Afifellaceae > CAXMRP01. The sequence continues at coordinate 315 of CAXMRP010000051.1, read as the reverse complement.
CGACATTGAGCGGGTATCCGGTTAGGCTCTATTATTAGCTCACCTTGCCCTTCATGCTGCAACGCACTACGACCCGTTATTCGATCACCGAACAGGAGCTGATCGCCTCCCATGCCGGCCGCCGACCGCCTCCGACTGCTTGCCCTGGACCCTGAGGATCTTGCGGTTTTTTCCGCGCATTTGCAGGACGCCGTTGTAAAAACCGGCGATATGACCTGGCTGCCGGAGCAAAAGCGCTTTGCCATGGTTCTCAACCGCTTCGCCTGGGAAGCGCTGGAAAAGGGACTTCTGCGGAAAAAAACCTATCAGCGCCGC
>CAXMRP010000050.1:0-21293 GCA_964196155.1 uncultured Polyangiaceae bacterium | reverse complement strand
CACCGGCTGTTGTATCATCGGATTCGATACGACGAATGACCACGCGGTCATGAAGAGGACGAAATTTCATGAATGCCTCTCGTTCCTATTTTAGGGCGCTGATGTGCGCCGCTGTGGTTTCACTGGGGTGATTGGCACTCGTCATTTGCGAGTGCTAACAATGCGGCGCTGAGATAGTATCGGCGGGCCGGAGAGTCAACCGCTGGCGACCAAATTAGCGTCGGGGCCCGTTAATCTGACAAACTCCAAACGGCGGCTTGGAGCCCAAACTTACCAAATTACTATTGGGCCGCTAAAGTCAGTTTTGACATATCCGCGGGCAAATACGGCATGGTGGGATGCGCTGGCTGCCTCAGCCAGAATTTGTTCCTGCTGCTGCAAGTTTGAAATCATCAAGGACAGACTACCGAGCGCGGTCACTCAACGTGTTCGCCTTGCTGTGATAGTCATCAAATCCGATCTGCTCGCGTAGGTCGGCAAAATCCAAAAGGTGTTCTTGCGCGGATCGTCCCGCTGCAAGATCCGCAAGAGCAGCATTCATCGCTTTCATCGCGGCGGAAAGCAGCGTTATAGGATACGCAGCGATTGAAAATCCCAGTTCTTCGAGCTGAGCGGGCGGTAGGATAGGCGTCTGCCCTCCTTCAAGCATATTTGCCATGTGAACACCTTCGATGGTGTTACAAATCGTAGCCATTTCCTCAATCGAATAAGGCTCTTCGACGAAAAGAATGTCGGCACCGATCTTGGCGAACGCCGCTGCGCGAGCCAGAGCTTCGTCAAGCCCATGCTCTCGGCGCGCGTCTGTTCGAGCAAGGATTAAAATGTCGTGGCTTGCCCGCCCTTCAACGGCGGCGTGAATGCGTTCGAAAGCCTCGGACCGATTGACGACGCTTTTGCCTTGGGTATGACCGCATCGCTTTGGAGCGACCTGATCTTCGATCATGACGGCAGCGCACCCCGAACGCGCGAACCCTCTTACGGTGCGCATGATATTCATTGGATTGCCGTGACCGGTGTCACCATCTGCCATCATAGGGATTGTGAGCGGATGCATGGCGTTACGTGCTTGATCAAGGACTTCGCCATAGCTCATGAGACCGGTATCAGGCTCACCTAGCCGCGAAGCCGAAGCACCAAATCCCGAAAGAAAGGTTAGATCAAAACCAGCTTGCTCAACCAGTTTTGCTGAAAGCGCGTCAAAGCAGCATGGCATTTTGATTAACACGCCACGCGCGATAAGCGCACGCAAACGATCTGCCATCGGGTTCGCAATTGTCTCAGGCATGTGCATCTCCATTCTTGAGCAAATGCGAACACCCGCCGATGTCATTACCCACTGGACCAACAAGCTGAAGAACTTTCACGCATAGTTTTCCAGAGAGTACGCTTCTGAGTTATTCAAAAGTGGCTTTTAGTGCAAGTGAAGCGGACGGCAGCAAAGTCCGCTTCTCGGACCTTCGCTCTCCTGGAAATTAATGGGCCCTGACCCTCGTTTGCCGATTTCAACCGCAGACGGTTAGCGGGCCGGTTCGCGCGTCAGTACCTGGTTGGTTAGCGCGACGATCTGCTCCCGCGAAAACGGCTTTTCAATATGCGGCAAACCGCTGGTCCGCAGAAAAACACTGGCCGATGCCCCCAGCGTATCGCCTGTGACAAAGCCGAACGGTGGCACATTGTCACCGCTCTGCGCCCTTTCATACAGCGCCGGCCCGTCGATGTCGGGCATCCGGATATCGCTGATCACAGCATCAAAGCGGCTCTTTTCCAATTGCGCCAGCGCCGCCTTGCCGCCCGTGGCGATCTGGCAGGCATGACCTTCCGCCGCCAGATAATCAGCGATCGTCGTGGCGATATCGACCTCATCGTCGACAATCAGAATACGCGCCGACCGTCGCCGGCTTACCGCTTCGGCGATCGCCACGAATGCCGCGTTCGGCTCGGGCACATGATCGGGGATCGGAATGCGGATTTCAAATGTCGCGCCACCCCCCGGCGTATCCAGAATACCCAACTGCCCGCCATGGGCGGCAACGATATTGTGGCTGATTGCCAGACCGATGCCGGTGCCGGCCGCTTCCGTCTTGGTGGTGAAGAACGGCTCGAATATCTTGCGCTTGATGTCATCGGCAACCCCCGGGCCATTGTCGGCGATGGTAACAATCGCCTTGTCGCCCCGGGCCGAGCGCCGCGATCGCAAAGATAAAAGTCGCGGCTTGGGCTGGTCGGCAAGTGCCTGCTGGGCGTTGATCAGCAAATTGACGAATACCTGCCCGATCTGGAACGCGTCGCCGAACAGTTCCGGCAGATCGTCGTCCAGCGTGACCAGTGGCTCAATGCCGGTTGTGTTGAGCGCATAATCGACCAGTTCGACTGCGTCGCGCACCACCGTGTTGATCTGGAACGGCGCTTCCTCGGTCGGCTTCTGGCGTGCCACCGACAGGAATGTGCGCACGATCCGGGCGCAGCGGTTGGCCGCCTTGCGGATACGCGACAGCCGCTGGCCGACCTTTTCATCGACATCCATCTCCGACAGCAGTTCGGCCTGGCCGACGACCACCGCCAGCGGATTGTTCAGTTCATGGCTGACACTGGCCAGGATCGACCCCAGCGCGCTCATCTTGTCGTTTTGGGCGAGCGCCGTTCGTTGCCGCTCGATTTCCGCCTGGGCTTCGCGCTCGCCGGTCACATCGCGGCCAACCGCCTGATAACCCGTAACGGCACCAGCGCCATCGTTGAGTGCGCGAAAAGTCCAGTGATGCCAGCACACCAGGCCCCCGGAATTTTGCACTTGTACGGTCTGCGAAATCGTTGGCTCCGCCTGCGTACGCCCGCCAAGGTCGGCAATCAGGGCCTGCCTATCCGCCTCGCTGATGGCGTCCTGCAGGAATGTCAGGCCAACAAGTGTCGCCTCACCGCGTTTGAATGCCTGCCAATAGGCGCGGTTGGCAAATGTCAGGATCAGTTCGCAATCGAAACGGCAGATCATCTCGCTCTGGTCTTCGACGACCGCTCGGTAGCGCGCTTCGGATTGCTTCAGCGCATCGATCGCCGCCACCCGTTCGGTTACATCGCTATGGGTGGAGATCACTGAGCCGTCGGGCAACCGCCGCCGCCGCAATTCGATGATCTGCCCGTCCGGCCGCTGTTCAAGTTTGACCCGTTCGCCGGTCGGGCCAAGATCGCTGAAGCCCCGCACCCGTTCGGCGATCATTTCATCGACGGTGTGCTCGCCGGATGTCTCGAATTCACCGATCAGCTCGCGGCGCGCCAGACGCGTGCGGACGAAGGTCGAATAGGGCGTGCCCGGTTTGCCCAGTTCATGAGGAAACCCGAACATGTCAAGAAAGCCGGTATTCGCCAGTACAAGGTTCATGTCCTTGTCGACAATGTTCACCCCCTCGGCGATCTGGTCGAGCACCGCCTCCAGCTGCTGCCGCGGATCATGGTCAGACCTGTCCACACGGTCAGCCACACTCAGTCGCCGTCCGGCTTGAAGATGTAGCCAACGCCGCGCACGGTGCGGATATAGCGCGGCCGCGCTGCGTCAACCTCGATCTTGCGCCGGATACGGGTAATCCGCACATCGATCGACCGGTCAAACGGTTCCCAGTCCCGGTCATGGGCCTGTTCCAGCAGCTGATCGCGGGTCAGCACCTGATTGGGCCGCTCGGCAAAGGCCCGCAAAAGATCAAATTCCATCGCAGTCAATGGCAGGACTTCGCCGTCTTCGCCGCGCAACACCCGGCTTGCCGGATCGATTTCAAACGTGCCGAACCGGATTGCTTCGGGGCGGGAACGGTCTGAATTTTGCGGCGTTTCAGCTTGAGCGCCGGGTGCGACCGCCGACAGCCGGCGCAGCACGCTTTTGACCCGCGCCAGCAATTCGCGCAGTTCAAACGGCTTGGCGACATAATCGTCCGCGCCCATTTCAAGCCCGACCACCCGGTCTACCGGGTCGCTGTCGCCGGTCAGCATGATGATACCGGTGCTGGCGTCCTGGCGCAGAAACCGGCACAGGCTCAGCCCGTCTTCGCCGGGCAGCCGCAGATCAAGCAGCACGATATCGAACCGCCCTTCGGCCACGGCGGCCCGCAGACTATCGCCGTCGGCCGCCTCCGACACGTCGAAATCCTGCATTTCGAAATAGTCGCGCAGCGTTTCGCGGATATCAGCGTCGTCGTCGACGATCATCAGGCGTGGTTTGTCGGACATTGGGGCAACGCCGTTGGTTCGGTTTTCACAAACATTATAGACGATCCGCCCTCCAGCGCACCATCTGCCGGCGCACCATCGGCACCGCGCACTGCCGCACCCAATCTCCTGACACTCTCAGAACCCTTAATCCCAGGGCTGAAACGGCGTTTCGCCGGCAAGTGTGGTGATCGCGTCTTCAAGCGCCGCCATGGTCGCCTCGCGCGATTGGTGCGCACCCAGCGGTTCGCCGATCACCACGTCGCAGAAATACGGCACCGGCACGAACGCGCCCCTGGGCAGCACCGTGCCCAGCCCGTGCAGGAAAACCGGGATCACCGGCACCTCGGGAAGCCGCTGCGACAGCCACGAAATACCCTTCTTCAGCGCGCCGCGTTGTTCCGGTTCGCCGCGTGTGCCTTCGGGATAGACGATCAAAATCATGTCTTGCGCCAGCGCCTCGGCCAGCGGTTCCAGCGGATCGCTATTCCCTTTGGTACCGCCGCGAACAATTGGCAGGATTCCGATCAGGTTGCGGGCGATCCAGCCGGTGGCGTTGTCTTTCATGAAATGATCCGCAGCCGCCACCGCGCGTACCTTGGGCAGATCGGCCAGCGGGAACAGCGCCATCAGCGCCAGCGTATCGAAATGGCTGTTGTGATTGGCGCAGATCACCGCCGGCCCGGTGCTCGGCAACCGTTCGCGATGGCGCACATTCATCCCCATCACCAACGCCATGATCGGCCGCACGATCAGCAGAAAAAACACTTTGCGCAAAAAGGGATGGCCGGAAGACATGAATCAGATCGCCATCGTCTTCAGAAATAGAAATAACGGGTGAGATGGAAAAACAGCGGCGCGGTAAACACCAGACTGTCGATCCGGTCGAGAATGCCGCCATGGCCCGGCAGCATCGTGCCGGTATCCTTGATGCCGAGATCCCGTTTCAGGGCGGATAACGTCAGATCGCCGAAGAATCCGACAATCGCCAGAGCCGCGCCGATCGCCGCGGCAAAGCCAATCGAAAACGGCGTCAGCAGCGGCGCCAGAATGGCCGAGGCCACGGCGGTGACGATCACCCCGCCGATAAACCCTTCGCGGGTCTTGTTGGGGCTGACCGTCGGCGAAATCCGTGTCTGGCCAAACAGTTTGCCCGAGACATACTGGGCGACATCATTGAGGCCGGTGAGGATCAAAAGCACCAGAAACAGCGCCGCCCCGTAGCGGACATCAAACTCGCCATTGCTGACGCTCTTGTCGTCGATGGTCAGCAGCGCGGCGGCGTGGCCGACGGCAAAGACGCAGGCCATCAGCCCCCAGTGGATCGTCGCGGTGGCGCGTAAAAACCCGTCCGTCTCGCCCCGGATCACCATCGCCGCCGGCACCGCCATCAGCATGTAAACCGGGATAAACACGATAAAGATGCCGTATTGGCCGTGATCGATCAGCACATACTGGATCGGAATCGCCAGATAGGCGACCAGCAGCACCAGCCGGTCGGCGCGCCGGGTCGGGATCAGCGAAAAATACTCCTTCAGCGCCAGAAAGCTGACCAGCGCCAGAAGGACGATTCCTCCCGTGCGGCCGATAGCCAGCGCGATGGCGACAAAGGCAAACAGCACCCACCAGGTGCCAATCCGCGCCATCAGTTCGCCAGCCTGGGGTTTCCCGGCGGCGCGCATCGCGCCGATCAACACCGTTGCGACGCCCAGCACCGCGCCAAGCACCACCAGCGTCGTGCCGACCGGGGAAAAGGCATAGCCGGCGATCGTCATGAAGCGTTCTCCGCGCCAAGCGCCGCCCACAACCGGTTGGCGATGGTCCACAGGCCGAGCCCGCTCGCCAGCCAGAACACCAGTGTCAGCGCCGCGCCGCCCGCATCGGGCAGGCCCAGCGCCAACCACACTGCAGCTCCGCCGGCCAGCAGCGCCCGGTCCGACTTGCCCATCGGCCCATCATAGCGCCGCGCCGCGCCTACCATCGGCGCAATCGCCCCGGCAAACTCGGCAATGATGCCACTGACCGCAAAGCCGATGATCGCCGCCGCCGATACCCCGAATGGCAGCAGCGCGGCAGCAAGCGGCAGATAGAGCACAGCATCGCTGACCACGTCGGCGACCTCGTTGAACAGGGCGCCAAAGCGGCTGGTCAGATCATGATCGCGCGCCAACATGCCATCGATGGCATTGAGCGCCATCCGCACGAACAGCGCCACTGCCAGCAATACCAGCAGCCAGCGCTGGCCGGGAAGGGCAAGCAGCAACCCGCCGACAACCGCGCTCAGGGCCAGCGCCAGTCCGGTAATCTGGTTCGGTGTGACCCCGCGTCGGGCAAGTCTACTGACAAAAGGTTTCAGCAGTGCCTGAAACCGGGGTTTGATGTCGTAAAGTGTCGGCACTATGTGACCATCGTTGATTCGATTGCCATGGTATATTGCTTAAGTAAGACCCATGGTTTTTTTGGCGCGGGTCGTATCACTACGAATTCCTGCACCGGCAGTGGCACAGAAAACAGCATTCGGCAGATTGGTGCAATATTTGCACCGCGCGTTGACCCAGAACGAGAGGCAGACCCATGGAACAGGATATTCGTATTCCCGACAAAACCCATCCCATCACCGCAACGCCCTTTGACGGCACCGTTGTCGTCAAGGCCGGCGACAGGGAAATTGCGCGCTCGGACAACGCCTTGGCGTTGCAGGAAGCGGACTTTCCGGTGATCTATTATCTGCCCCGCGATGCAGTGGATATGGCGGCGTTCGCGGTCTCGGATCTGGCCACCTATTGCCCGTTCAAGGGCACGGCGACCCACTATTCCCTGACAGCAGGCGACGACACGATCGCCAATGCCGCATGGAGCTACGAAGCGCCGTATCCCGCCGTCGACACCATTGACGGTTATCTGGCGTTCTATCCCAACCGGGTCGAGGTCGAAGCCACTGAAAGCGCGTAGGCTCGGTTGAACCCGCGGCCTTCGGTTGGCCGGTCAGAACGATTCGACCCAGGGCCGCAGCGTCATTTCAAACGTCCAGGCCGAGCGGTGCTGGCCGAGCACCGCCATATAGCTGTCGGCGATGGCATCGGGATCAAGCCGGTCGTCGGCGTCGCTCGCTGCATCAGTACCGGCGGCGCCATCGGCGCGGATGCCGCCATCGATCACAAAATGCGCCACGTGGATATTCTGTGGTTGCAACTCCCGCGCCAGCGACTGGGCCAGGCCGCGCAAGGCGAATTTGCCCATGGCAAAAGGAGCCGAGCCGGCAAAGCCTTTCACGCTCGCTGACGCGCCGGTGAAGAATATCGCGCCGCGTTGCAGCGGGATCATCTGTTTGGCCGCCTGCTGGGCGACCAGAAAGCCGCCGAACGCCGAAACCAGCAAGGCTTGCTCGACTGCGTCCGGGTCCAGTTCGGCAACCGGTCCGCGCACCCGGCCGGAGGCATTGTAAAGGACGAATTCGGGACTGCCGATATCCTCGTGAACCGCCTCGAACAGCGCGGCCACCGCGTCCGGTTCCCTGGCATCGCAGCGATAGGCCCGCCCACCAATGTCTTCGGCCAGCGCCGATATGGTTTTCATCGACCGCGCCGCCAGGGCGACCCGCACGCCCTTTTCAGAAAGACGTTTTGCAACCGAAGCCGAAAGCCCCGGGCCGGCGCCGACGATCAATGCGCTATTGGGTGTCATGGATGGCCTCGTTTAATTGAAAGCGGAACCGCGATCATAGGCAAGGCCGGGCCTCTTGTCCTGCCCAACGGTGGCGAACCGTAGCGATTCGGTGGCGATCCGATGGCATTTCAACGTTGCAAAAAAAACGCCCCGGAAAACCGGGGCGCTTGTGATGTGACGGATCAGAAGGAAATTCTGTTCGCGCCAGATTACATGCCGGTGTTGCGCAAGAACTCGTAATCCTCGCCATCGGCGCCGCTGTGACAGGCGATACAACCGGCATCCGCGCCCTTGGCGATCCGGCCGGCCAACTCCATGCCTTTCGGGTTTTTGTCGAGCGAACCATCGGCCAGATATTTTGCCCAATACCAGTTCTTGTTGTCGTCGTCATAGCCTGATTCACGCTGGAACATCACGGTAAGCGCAGCCAGATGCTTGGCCGGATCGTTGGCGACTTCGTCGACCGTCAGCCCTTCAGGGCCATAGTTGCGTTTGACGATAACGGTGCCCGAGTGCCCGTTGATGGTGATCTTGTCGTAGAAAGTTTCCAGAATGAAGCCGTGCGGCTCGGTGCCTTCATACGGCCGCGACTGGATGGCATTGGCGCCGACCAGCTTGGCGTCGGTGATCGCCGACCACAGGGCCTTCGAGTAGGCAACGTCTTCTTCGCCGCCGAACGGTGCCATCTGGCTGTTGGCCGCGCCGGCAGTAAACAGCAGGCCGGCGGCCATGCCGGCAACGGCAAGGATTTTTCTTGTATGCTTGGTCATAAGTGGCGTCTCCCTGGGAATGGTCTGATCGAATTGCAATTCGCTTCCCAGTGTAATCGCCCCCACACGGTGGGCGGCATCAATCCCGCACACGTTTTATTGAGGAAAAGTCAGACGCCTTGATGATCGGGTTTTTGCACAAGCGCATTCCGAAAAGTGGGCACCGGTTTTCGGATTAACATGCGCGTAGAATAAAAGCGCGCATTTGGCAAAGTGGGCACTGGGTATCGGACAAAATGCGCCTAATCAGTTCAATTCAGCTGTCGTCCAGATCCGGCCCGACGGTGATCACTGTAATTGGACCGCCGAAGACCCGTTTTGCGGCGCGGCGCACATCATCGGCGCTGACCGCCCGCACCAGATCGTTGCGCTTGTCGACATAGTCGATACCCAGTCTGTCGAGCTGGATGCCGATCAACTGCCGGGCGATTTTTCGGGACGCATCAAAGCGCAGCGCATAATTGCCGGTGAGATAGGATTTGGCCGACGCCAGTTCCTTGTCGGTCGGACCGTTTTCGGCAAATTCCCGGATCTGGCCGGTCATCAGTTCGATTGCCAGTTTTGCCGCGTCAGCCCGGGTCGCCGCCGCCCCGACATAGGCCCCGGCATGGTCGAAGGCGGCAAGGCCGGTGCCGACCGAATAGGCCAGCCCGCGTTCCTCGCGGATTTCCTTGTACAGCCGCGAGGAAAAGGAACCGCCGCCCAAAATGTGATTGGCAAGATAGGCCGGAATGAAATCGGCATCGTCGCGCTTGATCGACGCGCCACCGACCCGGATCGTCGTTTGTGGCACATCGAGGGTCTTGTGCACCCGGTCCCCGGCCTGCGGCGCAATATCGGTCACCGGCACCAGAGCGGCATGATCGGGCAGGGCGCCGAACATGGCATCGAGCGCGGTCGCCAGTTTTTGCGCATCGATCGCGCCGACAACCGCCACATGAAGATTGTCCCGCGCCAGCGTCCGCTTGTAAAAGGCCCGAAGATCATCGGCTGTAATCGCCGCCACACTGTCCAGCGTACCCGTCGACGGCCGCCCGTAGGGATGGCCGGCAAACATCGCGTTGGCCCAGGCTTTCTGGGCAATATCGCCGGGGTCGGTTTCCGAACGCTTGAGACTGGACAGGATCTGGCCGCGGATGCGCGCCACCGGCTCATCGTCAAACCGCGGTGCGGTCAGCGCCAGCCGCATCAATTCGAAGGCGTCGTCCAGATTGGTCTGAAGGCTCCGCAAATTGCCATAAAACGCATCGCGCCCGCTGTCGAACGACAGGTCGATATTGAGATCTTGCAGCCGGGTCTGGAACGCCTTGGAATCAAGCTCACCGGCACCTTCGTCGAGCATGCCGGACAAAAAATTGGCCAGCCCCGGACTGTCGGCGCCGTCCTGCGCCGAGCCGCCGCTGAAGGCGATGTTCACGGTGACAATCGGCACCGTGTAATCTTCCACCAGCCAGGCCTTTATCCCGCCGGCACTGGTGACCGACTGGATGTTGACGGCGTTGGCTTGGCTCACGGCGGCGGCAAGGGTCATGGTGGCTCCAAGAAGGGCGGCAAGGAAAAGGGCAGGGCGTGCGGGGGAACGGCATCGTCCGGCAAACATCATCCGTTCCCTCCCGTTTTGGCTTCCGGTCCATCGTCCGGTGATCCATCGCGCTTCGATCGCGCCTCCAGATAGCCGGTCACCGAGCGGTCGATGTCCAGATAGGCCGCGGCAACGGCCTTCACATCGTCGGCACTCACTGCCTGGATGGTTTCGGGATAGGACTGGACGTCGGCAAGACTGCGCCCGGTCATCAGCGACGATCCGACAATCCGCGCCAGCGCCTGTTGGCTGTCCTGCGAAAATATCGCCCGCGCCAGCACCGATCGCTTGGCCCGCTCCAGTTCGGCAGCGTCAACGCCCTTGTCGATAATCGTGGCGATCACCCCATCGATATCGCTTTCCAGATCGTCAAGGCTGACACCGGACGCCGGCAGGCCATAAATGATAAAGCGCGTGTCATCGACACCGCCGGACTGGTAATAGGCGCCGGCATGGGTCGCCCGGGCCGAACCGCGCACCAGCGTGTCGTAAAGCCGGCTGGTCGGCCCGCCGCCGAGAATATCGGCAAGCAGATCAAGCGCCGCCGATTGAGGGCCACTGGCGGTCGTCGAGGACGGCGCAAGATAGGCCCGCTGCACGGTTGGCTCGCGCACCTTGTCGTCGCGCACGGTGACGGTTCGCGGCCCGACCGAGGGCGGTTCTTCCGGCCGCTTGGCCCGAACCCCGTCAAGCCGCGCCGGAATTTTGCCATAGGTCGTCTCGGCCAGCGCCCGCACGTCTTCGGGCGACACATCGCCGGCGATCACCAGCACCGCATTGTTGGGGGTATAATAGCGCTTGTAAAAGGCCAGCGCCGCTTCCCGGTTCAGTGCCTCGATCTCGTGCATCCAGCCGATCACCGGCCGGCCATAGGGATGGTTGCGATAAAGGCTGGCCATCAGCGCTTCGCCCAGTTTTGAGCCCGGATTGTTTTCCACCCGCGAGCGCCGCTCTTCGCGCACCACATCGCGCTCCGGCGCCACCACTTCGTCGGTCAGCACCAGATTGACCATCCGGTCGGCCTCCTTGGCCATCATTTCCGGCAGATGTTCTTTCGCCACCCGCTGGAAATAGGCGGTGTAGTCCGGCGTAGTGAAGGCATTTTCCTCACCGCCGATTTCGGCAACCCGGGTTGAAAACGCCCCGTCGGGATTGTCCGGCGTGCCCTTGAACATCAAATGTTCGAGAAAATGCGCAATGCCCGACTGGCCCGGCGCTTCGTCAGCCGAGCCGACCCGGTACCAGATCATGTGGGTCGCCACTGGCGCCCGCCGGTCGGGGATGACCACCACGTTCAGGCCATTGTCGAGGGTGAATTCCACCGCATTGGGCGCAATTTTCGGGATGGCGCCAGTTTGAGATTGTGTCGTCTGGGTGAGGGCGGGACTGGCGGTCATCAAGGCTCCTGCGGCAACGAGACTGGCGATCAATCGGAACTTCACGGTCAGCACTCCGAACAAGTAGGGGATTTATTCATGGGAACAGCGTTGGTCTAATCCAATATTGGACGGCCAATGCAGGACGGCCAATACAGGACGGCTTATATAGGATGAAATATGTCCCAGACGAATGAACAAATATTCATCTTTGCGCGACAAGCGGCGGCGATTTGCGTGATCCAGGCACCAAAGCAGGCCGGATTCGCGAAAAAGAATGACCAATTGTGCCAAAAAGAATGCATTGACCCACGCAAACAGCGGGGTTAGGCGCAGGCACCAAAGAACGGATCCCGCCGCAATGCCTCGCAAAATCATCGGCCTCAGCGCCATTGCGCAACGCTACACCATCGTGTTTTGCGACGTCTGGGGGGTACTCCATAACGGTGTCCGTGCCCATGATGGCGCCGTTGCAGCGCTGCGCCGGTTCCGGGCCGAGCGCGGTCAGGTGCATCTTTTGACCAATGCGCCGCGCCCCGCCACGATCATTGGCCGTCAGCTGACCGAAATGGGCGTTCCCAATGGCGCTGCTGATGGTGCGTATGATTCAATTGTGACATCGGGCGACGTTACCCGCACCGTGCTGGCGGCCCGCGCCACCAATGCCGATAATGATGCCAAAACCGTATTTCACCTTGGTCCCGACCGTGACCTTGCGATCTATGATGGCTTAAACCTGCGCTTTGGCGATGCCGATGAAGCCGAGTTGATCAGTTGCACCGGCCTGTTTGACGACACGACGGAGACGCCGGAGACCTACCGGCCGATGCTGGAACGGTTTTTGAGCCGCAATGTGCCGCTGGTCGGCGCCAATCCCGACATTGTCGTGGAACGGGGCAACAAGTTGATCTGGTGTGGCGGCGCCATCGCGCAACTCTACCAGAAAATGGGCGGCGAAGTGATCCTCGCCGGAAAGCCGTTCCCGCCGATGTATGACGAGGCATTGCAGCGCGCCGGCAATACCGACCCGGCGAACGTCCTGGCCATTGGCGACGGATTGCCGACCGACATTCGCGGCGCCAACAAGGCCGGCATCGACGTGCTGTTAATCACGGAAGGCATTCACGCCGCCGAAATGGGCACCTCCGGCCATCCCGACTCCAACGCTGTATCGCGGATGCTGGCCGACGAGGGCCTGACCGCCACCGCCTTCGTGCCACGTTTGGTCTGGTGATAATGGCGCAGGCACCGCTTTTGTCCGGCCTGCACAATCTGCCGGACGCCTGGCGCGGCGCGGTCATCGCCATCGGCAATTTTGATGGCGTCCATCGCGGTCATCAGGCGGTGCTGTCGGCCGCCCGCGCTGCCGCGCAGCATCACGGCGTGCCGTGCATCGCCATGACCTTCGAGCCCCATCCGCGTACGTACTTTGGACCGACCAAGACGGTGTTTCGTCTCACCCCGGCGCCGGCCAAGGCGGCGCGATTGCGCGCGCAAAACATCGACGGAACCCTCGTTCTACCCTTCGACGCCGATCTGGCGGCGATGAGCGCGGAGGATTTTGTCCAGGACATCATGGTCGATAAACTGGCCATTCGTCATGCGGTCACCGGCTACAATTTTCATTTCGGCCACAAGCGCCAGGGCACGCCGGACTATCTGGTCCGCGCCGGTGGGCTGAACGATTTCGGCGTCACGCTGGTTACTGAATTTGGCGACGAGACCGGCGCGATCTCCTCCTCGCGGGTCCGCGCCGCGCTGGCCGAGGGGGCGCTCGACACGGCCCGCGAATTGCTTGGCTGGGACTGGTCGGTTATCGCAACCGTCATCAAAGGCGAACAGCGCGGCCGTGAACTGGGCTTTCCGACCGCCAACATGGCGCTCAATCCGGCCTGCCGGCTCGCCCATGGCATCTATGCGGTTCGCTATGAGCGCCAGAACGGCGATTGTCATGATGGCGTCGCCAGCTTTGGCCGCCGCCCGACCTTCGACAATGGTGCACCGTTGCTGGAAACCTTCCTGTTTGACTTTGACGGCGATCTTTACGGCGAAAACGGCATGGTTACCTTCATCACCCGGCTACGGCCCGAATTGACCTTTTCCGATACCGATGCGCTGATTGCCCAGATGAATGGTGATACCGATCAGGCGCGGGCGATCCTGCGCGATGTCGGGCCGTGCAAGGCCAATCCCGCCATGGCCGGTTGGCCCGAAGCGGTGCGGCAAAGCCGAGTCCTGGTCGATGGCAACCTACTATAACGGCAGGCATATCGTTCTGACCGGCGCCTCGTCCGGCATCGGTCTGGCGCTTGCCCGGCATCTGAGTGCCCGTGGCGCGGTTCTGCTGGCCACCGGCGCGCGCGCCAAAGCCGATCTGCCGTCAGAATTTCCCGATATCCGGTACGTTTCTATCGACATGGCCAAACCCGACTGCGCCGACAAACTGGCTGGCGCGGTCGCTGATCTGGGCTGGCCGGGAATTGATCTGCTGATCCTCAATGCCGGCACCGGCCGCCAGGCGCCGGTCGAGAGCGAGACGGCGCAGACCATCGAAAATGTCGTGGCCGTCAATCTGGCCGCCCCGGTGCGCATCGCCCACCGGTTTGCCGAACCGCTGATTGAAAGCGCCGGTCAGCTGGTGCTGGTCGGATCGGTGGTCCACAAGGGCGCCGACGACTTTCCGGTCTATGCCGCGACCAAGGCGGCGCTGGACGGTTTTGCCCGCTCCCTGCGCTGCGAATGGCAGGGCCGCATCAAGGTCCAGATTGTCCATCCCGGCCCCACCCGCACGCCGATGCATCAGCGCGCCGGTCACGATCCGGGCAAACTGGCGAGGCTGTTCATGAGCGCCGGGGAGGCCGCAAGCCTGATCGCTGCGGCAATCATTGGTGGCCGCTCGCCGGTGAAGATCAATACGCTCGCCCGCCTGACCGGCACTGTTCGGCGGATGGTTAGCCCATGAGATTTCTGATCACCGGTGCCGCCGGCGGGCTCGGTCGGGCGTTGTCTGAACGGGTGATCGCCGATGGCGGTATGCTCGTCGCTGTCGACCGTGATGGCGATGGCCTTGCCGAACTGGCAGACCTTTCAAGGAACAGACTGCCGATCACCGCCATTCGCGCCGATCTGGCCCACACCGGGGATTTGGCGGCGCTCAGCGCGGAAATTTCAGATCACGGCCCCTATGACTGGGTCATCCTCAATGCCGGCATCAGCGCCACCGGACTTTTTGAGGAAATCCCCATTGCCGCGCAGGCCGATGTCATCGCCGTCAATCTCACCGCACCGATGGTGATCGCCGCAACGCTGGTGCGCGATTATGCCATCCGGCCCGGCAGCATGCTGGTATTCGTCGCCTCGCTGTCAAAGTACACCGGCTATCCCGGCGCTGCCACCTACGGCGCGAGCAAACAGGGACTGGCGGTCTTTGCCAAAAGCCTGGCAGAGCCGTTGGCGAAACGGAAAATCAATGTGCTGACCGTGTTGCCTGGCCCCCTCGACACGCCCCACGCCGCCCGTCACGCACCGCCCGGCACCAGCCAGAAAACCGCTGCCCGCCGCATGGCGCCAGATGCAGTGGCGCGCGATATTCTGGGCCGGCCCGGGCGCTCGGGCGTGATGGTGCCGGGTGCGGCCAACAAGGCGATGGCGCTGCTCGGCACCATCGCCCCGCGCACGATCACGGCGCTGATGCGCAAGGTGATATTCGAGCCGTTCGAGCGCCACCGCTGACCGGATTGCGCCAAGGCTTTTCATTCCCGGTGCGACCGGTTAAAAGCCCCGCCATGGCTTTGGCGAACTGTTCATTTGCGCGAATTATCGACCCGGCTTCCTGAGCGGAGCCGGGAATATTGCGTATGCCGGAAGCCCGTAACATTCCGGTTTAGTTTATTGAACACTCTCAAGGGTCCACACCCTGATCTTCCGAGGCATTGATGACCGATACTCCTTCCGCTGACGCTGCGCCCAACTCAGCCGATTCAGCAGCCGAGGAAAAGACCGGAACCGATTATTCCGAAACGCTTTTCCTGCCCAAGA
Source organism: uncultured Polyangiaceae bacterium (assembly GCA_964196155.1). GTDB lineage: Bacteria > Pseudomonadota > Alphaproteobacteria > Rhizobiales > Afifellaceae > CAXMRP01. Next base: position 5,670 of record CAXMRP010000050.1, on the reverse strand, counting down.
CCGACTTTCCGATGCGCGCCGGCCTGCCAAAGCGCGAGCCCGAGTTTGTCGCCCGCTGGGACAAGATGGACCTTTATGGCAAGCTGCGCGAGGCAGGCAAGGGCCGCCCGCGCTACACGCTTCACGATGGTCCGCCCTATGCCAACGGCAACATTCATATCGGCACCGGTCTCAATAAAATTCTGAAAGATGTCGTCACCCGGTCGATGCAGATGGCTGGCTACGAATCCAATTACGTGCCCGGCTGGGATTGTCACGGCTTGCCGATCGAATGGAAAATCGAGGAACAATACCGCGCCAAGGGCCGCGACAAGGACGCCGTGCCGGTCAACGAATTCCGCGCCGAATGCCGCGAGTTCGCCAAAGGCTGGGTCAAGGTCCAGACCGAGGAATTCAAGCGCCTCGGTGTCATCGGCGACTTCAAAAATCCCTACACCACCATGGCCTTCGACGCCGAGGCGGTGATCGCGCAGGAACTGATGAAATTCGCCGCCTCCGGCCAGCTCTATCGCGGCTCCAAGCCGGTCATGTGGTCGGTAGTCGAAAAAACCGCGCTGGCCGAGGCCGAGGTCGAATATCACGACTATGAAAGCGACACGGTGTGGGTGAAGTTTCCGGTGCGAGCGGACCCGACGATTTCATCGACTGATTTGGACAGCGCCTCCGTTGTCATCTGGACAACAACCCCGTGGACCATCCCCGGTAACCGCGCGATATCCTATTCCCATAGCATCGCATATGGGCTCTTCGAAGTCACCGAAGAGGCCGAATTGCCTGATGGCGCGCGACCCTGGGCGAAAAAGGGCGACACATATATCCTGGCCAAAAATCTGGCCGACACGGTGTTTTCAGCCGCCCGCGTGCCAGAAGGTGGTTGGAAACCAGTCCGTGATGTCACGGCCACGGAAGTTGCAGGGACTACCTGTGCCCATCCGCTTGCCGGCCACAACGATTATTACAAGTTCGACGTCCCGCTCCTCAATGGCGATCACGTCACCGCCGAGGACGGCACTGGCTTTGTCCACACCGCGCCCGGCCATGGCCGCGAGGATTTCGAAATCTGGATGGATAAGCGCAGCTATCTGGAGTCGCGCGGTATTAACTCCGCCATCCCTTACACCGTCGATGAGAACGGCGCATTCACCGCCGACGCGCCGGGTTTTGAGGGCGCGCGGGTCATCAACGACAAGGGCAAGAAGGGTGACGCCAACAACGCTGTCATCAAGGCGTTGGTTGAAGCCGGCAATCTCATCGCCCGCAATCGCCTCAAGCACCAGTACCCCCATTCCTGGCGTTCCAAGAAGCCGGTAATCTTCCGCAATACGCCGCAATGGTTCGTCTATATGGACCGCGATATCGATCCGCCGGACACCACCTCCGCCCGCCAGGGCGGCAAGCGCGACGGCGCGCCGGCCGGTCAGGCCGCCCCCGCGGAGGCGTCTGGCACCAGCCAGACTGCCGTGAGCGAAAACAAAACTCTGCGCGCCCGCGCGTTGCAGGCCATCGCTGACACCCGCTTCGTGCCCGCCGCCGGCCAGAACCGCCTGCGCGGCATGATCGAAAGCCGGCCTGACTGGGTGCTGTCACGACAGCGCGCCTGGGGCGTGCCGATCTGCGTCTTCGTCAATGCTGCCGGCCAGGTGCTGAACGATGCCGCCGTCAATGCCCGCATCATCGATGCCTTCCGCACCGAAGGCGCCGACGCCTGGTTCGCCGAGGGCGCCAAGCAGCGCTTTCTCGCAGATGCGGTCACCAATCCCGCCGACAATCCCGACAACTGGGATCTGGTCACCGACATTCTCGATGTCTGGTTCGATTCCGGCTGCACCCATGCTTTCGTCATGGAAAAGCGCGCTGATCTGGCTTCCAACCGCATCATCGATGGCGGCAACGACACGGTGCTTTATCTGGAAGGTTCCGACCAGCATCGCGGCTGGTTCCATTCCTCGCTGCTGGAAAGCTGCGGCACCCGTGGCCGCGCGCCCTATGACGCGGTGCTGACCCATGGTTTTGTCATGGCCGAGGATGGCCGCAAGATGTCAAAATCGCTGGGCAATCAGACCTTCCCGCAGGATATTATCAAGACATCCGGCGCTGATATTTTGCGCCTGTGGGTGGTCTCGTCCGATTATACCGAAGACCTGCGCATCGGCCCGGAGATCATCAAGACCAACATCGACGCCTACCGCAAACTGCGCAACACCATGCGCTGGATGCTCGGCACCCTCGGTCATCTTGATGCCGATAACGCCGGCGAGAAAATCGATCCGGCGGCCATGCCGGAGCTTGAGCAATTGATGCTGTCGGAACTTGCCCGCCTCGATGGCGTGGTCCGCCAGGCCTATCTGGATTTCGACTACAAGCGCATCTTCGCCGCCTTGTTCAATTTCATGACCGTCGATCTGTCAGCGTTTTATTTCGATATCCGCAAGGACGCGCTGTATTGCGACCCGGCCTCGTCCCCCACCCGCAGGGCGGCGCTGAGTGTCATCGACCGGCTGTTCGACAGTCTCGTCCGGTGGCTGGCGCCGATGCTGCCCTTCACCATGGAAGAAGCCTGGATGAATCGTCACGGCGAAGAAGCCTGCGTCCATCTGCAACAGTTTGCCGACATCCCCGCTGACTGGCGCAACGAAACGCTGGAGGACCGCTGGAAGGCGATCCGTCGTGTTCGCTCGGCCATCACCGGGGCGTTGGAAATCGAGCGCCGGGAAAAGCGCATCGGCTCCTCGCTGGAGGCTGCGCCAACCGTCTTTGTCGCCGACGAGGCAGTCCGCGATCTGCTGGCCGGCATGGATCTGGCTGAGATCGCTATCACCAGCCAGGCAAATGTCGAGGCCGGCGAAGGGCCGGCGGACGCCTTCCGTCTGGCCGATGTCACCGGCGTTGCGGTGGTGTCGGCCAGGGCGGCGGGCAAACGCTGCGCCCGCTCGTGGAAATTCGCCGACGATATCGGTGCCGACCCCGACTATCCCGACATCACCGCCCGCGATGCCCGCGCCATGCGCGAATGGGCAGCGCGCCAACCCGCGTGAGCGACAGGCTATTCGGACCCGGACAGGTCATCAGGCCATGATGATATCGCGCTCGCACCAGTTCTGGGGAACACTGATCGCCGTGATCGGCCTCATCGCCGATCAGACCATGAAGATGTGGCTCCTCGGCCCGTTTGAACTGGCCGAAAAGGGCCGGGTGGCGGTCCTGCCGTTCTTCGATCTGGTTCTGGTCTGGAACCGGGGCGTCAGTTACGGCCTGTTTCCGCAAGGCGGCAACATCGGCCGGTATGCCCTGATTGTCATAGGCCTCGGTGGCGCCATCCTGTTCGCTGTGTGGATGTGGCGCGCCAACAAGTTACTTGTTGCCCTGTCATTGGGATTGATTGCTGGCGGCGCACTGGCCAACGCCATCGACCGTATTCGCTTCGGCGCCGTCGTCGATTTTGCCCTGCTCCATGCCGGCAATTTTGAGTGGTACGTTTTCAACCTTGCCGATGTGTGGATTGTTGCCGGTGTCATCGGCCTGTTGATCGGCTGGAACAGCGACAGGACCCGCCCCGAAAAAGCCACGGATGGCTGACAGAACCCCATGAAATTGATACGAAAATCGCCGGGCGCCAAGTATATTGTGTCGCGGATCGGGCCATTGGCGCGGCGCCATGCGTCATGCTATAAACGCGCCTGAACCGGGACGGGGGCCTCGATTCCGGGGCAGATACTGACGATTATGTCTTTTGGACGGGCAACAATGTCGACTGACAAGACGAAATCACGCCGATTGGGCTATCGCGCTGCCGGCACCGCGGCAGCGATTGCCGCCATCGCCCTATTGGGCGGCTGCGTCTCGTCGACGACCTATGGCACCGGCGAGTCGCCCGGTCTGGCGGTCTTCCGCGAAATTGGCGGCGGCGTGTTTGGCGGCGTACTCGGAAAATCGAAAAAAGACCCGATCGGCTACGATCAGCGCGCACCGATCGTCGCCCCGCCCGAAGCCAGCCTGCCGGCGCCGGCGCAGTCGGTGGCCGCCGCTAATCCTGACTGGCCCGATGATCCGGACAGGAACAAGCGCGCCGAATTGTCCGACGAGGTGACACCCGATTATTATAAGCGCCTTGGCCCGCTGGCCAGCCTGACCCAAAATCGTGGCGGCCCCCGTTGCTCGCCCGAGGACAAGGATTGCGACGGCGAGATTTCGGCCATGGAGGCCAATGATTTCCATGCCGGGCGCAAAAAAGTCGCTGCCGCCATCAACGATGCCGAAAGCGTTCATCTCGACGAGCGCCGCTACCTGACCGATCCGCCTGAAGAGTTCCGTACCGCGGCGGACACCGCGCCGACCGAATTCGAGGACATCAAGCGCGAGCGAAAAGGCATCCTGAATGGTTGGCTGTTCGGTAGACGCTGATCTGGCCAGTTGGTTTTCAAAATGTATGCGTGTTCTTACGGTTGAATGCATCGCACTTCAGTATGAGCAGGCTACGGAATGAAGCGCTGTTGTGAAAAATGATGAACGACAAAAAACTGCATACTTTGAAGCCGGTATTTGGCTGAATAGCGAAACCGGTGCGATCCATCTTACCGGAAAAGGTATTGATGGCGCAGAATTCATCACAACAGTGAACTGCAATTCGGGCAGTATGCGTGAACACCAACATCTTTACAGGAAACTTGCGAAATCCTTGAAATTGGCTGGTATGCCGAACCCCAAATCATGAATTTGTGCTGAGTAGTTTGACTGCCGCGCAACGCAATCATCTTATTCATCCCCAGATAATACCAGTGTGGCAGGTGGCGCTTTCCCTGCCGTGGCGCTTGCGCGAACATGACAGCGCCCGAATCGCTTAACGTCATGGAACCTCATGTCTGCACAGGCCGCCCAACCGGATACGAACGACGCCACGGACAGGCCGGTATCGGTGATCCGCGCCCTGCCGGAGCATATCGTCAACCGCATCGCCGCCGGCGAGGTGATCGAGCGGCCGGCCAGTGTCATCAAGGAGCTGGTCGAAAACGCCCTGGATGCCGGAGCCCGGTCAATTGACATCGTCACCGCCGGCGGTGGCAAGAGCCTGATCCGCGTCCATGACGACGGCCACGGTATGTCGCGCGCCGACCTTGCGGCGGCGATCGTGCGCCACTGCACCTCAAAACTGCCCGATGATGACCTCTCGCACATCGCTTCCCTGGGGTTTCGTGGCGAGGCGCTGGCCTCGATCGGCGCGGTCGCCCGCATGACCATTGCCAGCCGCCATGCCAGCGCAACCAGTGCGCACCATGGCTGGGAAATCACCGTTGAAGGCGGTACCATTGACCAGACCCGGCCATCAGCCCTTGCCGCCGGCACCCTGGTCGAAATCCGCGATCTGTTTTTCGCCACCCCGGCCCGGCTAAAATTCCTGCGTTCCGAGCGCGCCGAAGCGTCAGCGGTTGCCGAAATGGTCCGCCGGCTGGCGCTGGTCCGGCCCGACGTTGCTTTCACCTTGTCCAATGGCGACCGGCCACCCCTGCGCTTTGCCACGACCGATGATCCGCTCGCCCGGTTGCGTCAGGCACTGGGGGCGGAATTTGCCGACAATGCGCTTGTCGTGGATGCGAAACGCGAAGGGATCGGACTGATCGGCCATATTGGCCTGCCGACCTATTCCCGCGCCAATGGCCTGCATCAGTATTTTTC
>CAXMRP010000049.1:0-36875 GCA_964196155.1 uncultured Polyangiaceae bacterium | reverse complement strand
TGTGCGTGCGTGCTAATTATCGGAAGCGTCTACGCGCGCGAGGCCCTGCGCTTCCGCCACCCCATCAAACCCAGCCCACCAAGGGCCTTGGTAATTATGTCTTATACCGCCATTGGCGACCGCTTGCCGAGCAGGACGTTGCCTCAATGGTTATAACGGCCATTACCCGCGCCCGGCCGCTGGCAACCCCGCCGGGCGAAGTCCCGTCGCCGGTTAATCCGCGATCGGGATGCACCTTCCACACCCGCTGCCCGCTTGCCGAAAGCCGCTGCGAACGCGAACGGCCGGCCTTGCGCGATGACGGCAAGGGCAGGCGGTCTGTCGCCTGCCATCTGGCCTGACCAGCAATCCCACCGCGCTGTCGCCGGCGTTTGAAACAGGTCTAACGGACCAACACGCAGGTGCATGGAGCAAGGTGCGAAACCTTGTGCGACACACTGCCCAAAAGCACGCCTTGCACATCACTGAGGCCCCGGCTGCCGAGAAAGATCATGTCAGCATTGATGTCGCTCGCCAATTGGACAAGCTCGGCGGCAACATTGCCCTCAATGACCTTTGTCGACACGTCACCGAGACCCAGCACACTCGCCCGGTCTTCCGCTTCACTGGTGATGCTGTCGCCAATGGTCCGGCCCACACGCACGCGCGCCTGCGCCTCATCAAATGAAATACCTTCCACCTTGGACCATTCCTCCAGACCTTCCGGCACCGGCTCGACCGGGATAACATGCGCCAACACCACCGCCGCATCGCTTGCCTTGGCCAAGGTGGCCGCCAGTTTCATTGCTTTCCAGCCTGCCGGCGATCCGTCAACCGCCACAATAAAGATCTTTTCCATGTCGATTCCTCCGCTGTTAATGGCGCTGTTGAAATTCTATCGGCCGGACGAAAGTAACTGTTTGACCCAAATCAAGAGACTGCAGTCCGCAGACCGGTATTATTGCCGCGGGCAGAACAGCGGATTTCTGTCGCGCCAATGCGGAGGTCGTCATGGACATATTGGTTTGCGTTGCTTTGGCTGGCGGTATTTTAGCTTTGCTGACGACACTTGGCGGCGCGCAGGAGGTCGGCAGCAGATCTGCCGGATACGATCTGGCCCGTTCTGAATGCTCGGCCTGCCATGCCATCGAACCGGATGCGCCGGTTTCGCCGAATCCCGACGCCCCGCCCTTTTCGGAAGTCGCCGCCAATCCGCAAATGACAGAAATGGCGCTGGCGGTCTGGTTCCGATCGCCCCACGAGACAATGCCGAACTTCGTCATAGCTCCTGACGAATCATCCGACCTGATCGCCTATATCTTGGGTCTGCGAACCCCCTGACAATGCGCTGCAAGCGCCCAGAATGTGGGCTGGCTGGATTGGCTTGACATGAAACTATTCGGTATCATATAAAGAGATACCGTTTGGTTTCATATGAGGTTCGTCATGGTCAAATTTCACTTCTCCCTTGCCGCTTGCACGCTGTTGCTGGCGGCAACCGCTTTCCCCGATGCCGCATCGGCAACCGACACCCGGATTACCAGTGTTCCAGCCAGGCAACTGGCTTGGGAAACAACACCCGAAGGCGTCGCCTTCGCCAGCCTCAGCGGCGACCGTTTCACCGAAGCCTATATGGCCATGGTCCGCCTGCCAGCCGGTCTGGCAAGTCCACCCCACATCAAGTCCGCCAATATGTTTGGCGTCATGATATCCGGCGCGATGATCCACTACCCCGCCGGTGCAAATCCTGCCGAGCAAATGCGTCTCGAACTCGGTTCGTTCTACCGGATCCCGAAGGACCTGGCCCATGTCAGCAAATGCGTGTCGGACGAAGACTGTGTGACGTTCCTCTATCAGGACGGAAAATTTGATTTCCTGCCCGTCGGCCAATGATCGACACCATTCCAACGTCACCGGATCAGAGCGCTTTTCGCGCGCTGGCCGACCCAACCCGCCGGCAAATCCTGATGCTTTTAAGCGATCAGGACATGACCATCGGCGAGGTGGTGGACCACTTCACCATCACCCGCCCGGCGGTCAAGAAACATCTGGCCATGCTCGAATACGGCCAACTTATTTCCGTCCATCCAAGGGGCCGCGAACGCATCAATCGACTGGAGCCGCTAGGCCTCAAATCGGTCGCAGACTGGTTGAGTTACTTCGACCGCTTCTGGGATACCCGCCTTGCCGCCCTGAAGGGCGCTGTCGAGAAAGAAGAAAGAAAATCCGATGACTGACACCACGATCATATCCAAGACTGTCTTCTTCAACGCCTCCCGCCAGACGGTCTGGTCGTTCTTGACCGACAAGGACAAGTTGGCGACCTGGTATCACCCGGCGCAGGCCGATCTGGCCGAAGGCGAGGATTACACGCTGATCGGCAAGACCGATGATGGCGCGGACAAGCGTCTGGTCTGGGGAAAAGTCCTGAAAATGGATCCACCGGCCAGCCTGACCTGCACATTTGCCATCGCACCGTTTCAGGGCGGGGAAACCACTGTCACCTGGATACTGGAAGACGCCGCCGGCGGCACGCGCCTGACGCTCGTCCACGAAGGCATCGCCGAGGCCACCGGAGCCGCCGCCATGCAGTTGCTCATGGCCCTGGATCACGGTTGGGACAAGCATCTGGACACCTTGCGGTCGGCTATCGCCTGAACGATCCGGTCAGGAAAATTTCAGTGCCACAAGCGAGAAGGGCAGCGCTGCATACCGTGCCTGCATTGCCTGTGGTGCGCCGGAATTGAACGTGCGCGACGGCGCGGCGGCCAGCACAAATTCCCGCTCGTCCGGCGCCAGCGATGCATCAAGCCTGAACCGGTGCTGCCGAGATCGCGGCCCCGGGCGAGCCAATCGATGGTCTCGCCGAGCCGGCCGGGAAAATCGACGAAACCGCCGATCGCATTGGCCGCCTCGGTCCGGTAGAGCAGCGTTGTGCGGTTCCACAGGCGCGAAACCGCCCCCGCGCCATCGCGGTCCGGTATTTCGTTTTCGCGAAAAATCCGCGCCAGCGAAAACACACCCTCAACTGGTGGGCCGCTATCAAAGCAAGCAGCCTGACGTTCGATTTTTTCCGGCAACTACAAATTATCGGCATCCAGCATCGCCACGAATGGCGTGGTCACACGAGCCAGAACGGCCGTTATCGCCGCGCCCGGACCTGTCCGCGATACCTGCCAATATCGCATCATCACGCACCATCCCCGGTGTTTGAGCCACCCAAGACAGGTGTGATGAAAAACTGGCAGCCGATAACCGGTTCAGACTGCCCGTGATGCCGCCGCGTTGGCTCACCACTGTGACATCAAGCACACAGCGAAATCAGAATCTGCATGCCATGACGGGTAATCGGCTTGCAGCCCTCACAATTGTCGTCACGCTGGCCACTAAATACCTGAATACAGTGGGCAATATCGGTTGAGGAGTGGGTGATAAAATGCGTAATATCTGGAAGCTGACGAACGGAACTGGGATCAAGGCTGCAGCTGCTGCGGTGCTATTGATCTGTCTTGCCGCGCCGGCCCATGCCGTCACGATCGCCACATTTGATCCCGGCGCATTTCTCCAGTCGGGCGTGATAACCAACAACTACACGTCAAACATTGTCGGTATCGAAATTGACCTGGGCATCGACAGTGGGTCGGCAGGTGGCACCCCAGTTTGGGATGCGCTACAAGGTATCGGCACAGGAAGCGACGCATCGCCAACATTCAGCGATGCTGTTGCCGGCAGCACCCGCTATTTTTTCACAGTGTCGTTCAACGGGATTGATGTCACAACCGGCGGTGGAACGTTCCAGTACACATTTTTGGATATTGATGCTTGGTTCAATCCGGATTTTGGCGCCGGTAATCCGGTTGCAGACGGAACAGAGATCGTAACCTTGTTGTTCGCCAACGGCAGCACAGTCAGCGCTGTCGTTCCCGCAGGGAGTGGAAATCCGATTTCACAAATCACATTTGAACTTGAAGACCTGCAACCTGTGCCGCTGCCAGCCGCATTGCCACTGTTCCTGACTGGCCTTGCCGGCCTAGGCCTGGTTCGACGGCGGCGGAAAATTGTCACAATAACGCAGTAGGGCAGATTCGATCTACTCCGTCTGATACCCGCAGGCCTTGAAATAGTTGGCACGCTGATCGGCAGTATGTTTTTCGACTGCATTTGCGATGGCGCCGTTCAGCTCCTCCTTCGCGCGTGCTACCGCTTTTCTCACCAGTGCCTTGAGCCTTGCACCATGCCATCTCGATGGGATTGAATTCGGCAGAATACGGCAGAATACGGCAGAATACGGCGGCAGCCAGGGCAGACGGGCGCCTGAGATCTCGATCATCTCGCGGATGCCAGCAGGGATGCGTTGCCGCCGGCGGCCGTCGTATCAATGCAGATGTGGCGCTCAAGCAGGCAATAATCAGCGATATCATGACCGGTGACCAGCGGTACCAGTGGACCGGTCCGTTGTGCCAGAGCCATTCGCACTGCTTTCAAGTCCTCCGGCGAACTCAGCAAGGCAACGACGGCAAATCCATTGAGTTCGGATAGCGCGGCCGGGTTCAATGTACCTGAAATCTCGTCCGATCGGTCGGCGCCCGGCGCGATGACGAGCGCCAGGCCGCCGGTATTGCGGACGCGTTCGGCCTGCCAGCGGGCGTCCTCCAATGTGGTACCAAGGCACAGGACAACGCCGCGCGGGTATTGCGACAGCCGATTGGATTCGCCGGTCGGGCCGGGCAGGCTTTGCGATGTTATTGGCCGATTTGGCTGGTTGTTCAGCTGATCGATCGCCGCTTGTACGGCATCGGTGTTCGCCGCTAGGGCCGATTCCGCCGGATGGACGGGCACCTCGTCTTTGGCTTGCTCTTTGGCTTGCGTCAGACGCCGGACATAGGCCGGGCCGCCGGCCTTGGGCCCCGTGCCCGACAGACCTTCGCCGCCAAACGGCTGGGAGCCGACAACCGCGCCGATCTGGTTGCGGTTGATATACATGTTACCGACGTTGAGCCGGGTGGTGATCTGCTCCACCCGGTCATCGATCCGCGTATGCAGGCCGAAGGTCAGGCCGAAGCCGCGCCCGTTGATGGCATCGACAACCGCATCGATTTCGTTGGCCCCAAAGCGGGCGATATGGAGGACGGGGCCAAAGATTTCCCGATCCAGATCGGCGATTCCGCCTACTTTGATGACCGCCGGGCCAACGTAATATCCGATGTCGGGGTTGCGCAGATGTTTCAGCAGTCGACCGTCTTGCTTTGCTGCTTCGATGTAGCTGGTAATGTCGGTGCGGGCAGCGGCGTCGATCACCGGGCCAATATCGGTGGAATGCTGCCAGGGATCGCCGATAATCAGTTCGTCCATTGCGCCGTAAAGCATCGCCAGAAACGGCTCAGCGATATCATCCTGAAGATAGAGAATGCGCAGCGCCGAACAGCGTTGGCCGGCAGACTGAAACGCCGAAGTGACAATGTCGCGCACCGCCTGTTCGGGAAGGGCAGTGGAATCGACGATCATGGCATTGAGGCCGCCGGTCTCCGCAATCAGCGGTGCGCACGGATCGATGTTTGCCGCCATGGATCGGTTGATCATGCGGGCGGTATCAGTAGAGCCGGTAAAGCACAGGCCATCGATGCGGGGATTGCCAGAAAGGCGCGCACCAACGACAGGTCCCTTACCCGGCACCAGTTGCAGAACAGCACGGGGCACGCCGGCTTCGTGCAACAGAGCCACGGCGATGCTGGCGGTGATCGGGGTCGCTTCGGCTGGTTTGGCGAGGACGCCATTGCCAGCGGCCAATGCGGCGGCAATCTGGCCGGTGAATATCGCCAGCGGGAAATTCCACGGTGAGATGCAGGCGATTGTGCCGCGGGCTTCACGTCCTGCGAGCGTATCGACCTGCCCTGCATAGTAGCGCAGGAAATCCACCGCTTCGCGGATTTCGGCGATCGCGTCTGCCGGTGTCTTGCCGGCTTCGCGGGCGAGGACGGCAAACAGTTCGCCAGCATGGTCTTCGCACAAGTCAGACGCGCGCACCAGAATTTCGGCCCGCTCGCCGGCAGGCGTCGATGCCCAATTTGATGCGGCGGCAATTGCCGCATCGGTGTCGGCCTCTGTCGCCGACACGACGTGACCAACTGTGTCATTGAGATCGCCGGGGTTAAGGACGGGCTGCGGCGGGGAGCCGGAATATGGAACGGCCAACAGCGGCCCGGCGGTCCAGATTGTAGCCTTGAAGGGATCGCGCGCTTTGTCCATGGCGGCGATGTCGTCTTCATTGTGCAGGTCCCAGCCGCGGGAATTGCGCCTTTCGGGCGCATATAGATCGGCCGGTTGGCGAATGGCCGGACTATCTCGGTTCGGCAGATTTTCCCAACAGTCGAACGGGTCGGCGGCGACTGTCGCTGCCGGTACTGACGTGTCGACGATCTGGTTGACGAACGAGGAATTGGCGCCGTTTTCAAGCAGCCGGCGAACAAGATAGGCCAACAGATCCCGGTGCGCGCCCACCGGTGCGTAAATCCGGCAGCGGGTGCCTTTTTCGCCCCGAACAGCGTCGTAAAGCGCCTCGCCCATGCCGTGCAGACGCTGAAACTCGTAGTCCGATTTGTCACTGGCCAGCTCCAAAACTGCGGCCATGGTGTGGGCATTGTGGGTGGCAAACTGCGGATAAATCCGATCGGCGCTGTTCAGCAATTTTTGCGCACAACAGATATACGCGATATCCGTCGCCGATTTGTGGGTAAAGACCGGGAAGCCCGCCAGACCCTCGACCTGAGCGCGCTTGATCTCGGTATCCCAATAGGCGCCCTTGACGAGACGAACCATGATCTTGCGATCCAGCTCTGAAGCGAGTACCTGCAGCCAATCGATGGCGGGGCCGGCGCGTTTGCCATAGGCCTGAACGACAACACCAAATCCGTCCCATCCGGAAAGACGACGATCACGCAGCACCGGCTCGATGACATCCAGCGACAGGTCGAGGCGATCAGCCTCTTCAGCGTCGATATTGAGCCCGATATTGGCATTTTTCGCGGCCAGGGCAAGGGCGAGAGTGCGCTCAACCAGCGCTCTGATTGTCTGTTCTTTCTGACCGACCTCATAGCGCGGGTGAAGGGCTGACAGCTTGATGGAGATGCCGGGATTGCTGCGGATATCAGTGGATTTGGCGTGACTGGCCAATGTGTTGATTGAGGCCAGATAAGCGGAAAAGAAGCCGTCGGCATCGCGCGCCGTAAGGGCTGCTTCGCCGAGCATGTCATAGGAAAATGTGTAGCCTTTTTCTTCGCCCACCTGTCCGTTCTGCAGCGCTTCTTCGATGGTTTCGCCAAGTACGAATTGCCCGCCCAGCTCTTTCATGGCACGGCGCACCGCGGTGCGGATAACCGGCTCGCCAATCCGCTTGACCAGACCGTGGAGCACACCGGCAACACCGGCCGTGCTGTCATCATCCAGCACCTTGCCGGTCAGCATCAGCGCCCAGGTTGAGGCATTGACCAGCGAGGAGCTGGAGTGGCCGAGATGTTGACCCCATGACGAGGGCGCGATCTTGTCCTCAATCAGGTCGTCGATCGTAGCGGCATCCGGCACCCGTAGCAGCGCTTCGGCAAGGCACATCAGGGCGACGCCCTCATCGGTCGACAGGCCGTATTCGCCGAGGAAGGCCTCCATCAGGCCGGGATTGCTGTCCGCCCGCAGGGCCTCAACCAATTGGATTGCATGATCACAAATTTGGCCGCGGGTTTTTGCATTGGGGCCGTTTTCGTTTCGCAGCGCGTCAAGACACTGGCTCTCTTTCATCAGGCAGGCGGACCGGATATCCGCCCGGATCGAAGCAAGAGATTTCACAGCACAAATCCTGAATGACGTTGCAGAGATGACGGTATCACTTGCGCCGCAAATTGGCGCAAGTTCAACGCCAGTTGCCGTTCCAGATCCGACAACCCGACTTTCAGGCACTGGAAACGGCCCCTATTTGACGCAGATCCCCATATTTAGCCGTCCCAGCGTCATGAGTGTGCCTCGAAACCGTCCCGGCGACTTGCGAGGGCTTGTCGCGGGACATTGTCGGCCAGTTTCCATGCAGCGAACGCCCCGTAACCGAACAACCGCGCACAACGATCTGCTGAACAGCATCACGCTTGAAATCGTCATTGAATTTGGCTTTGTCCATGATGGCCTCCTTGCCTCAAAATTAGGGAAGAAGGCGTCTAGAAAACGCGGGGCTGTTCAACTGCCAAACTCAACCCTTGCAAAAAAGCGGCGGTCCACACATGACTTACTCGCAACGTCTGTACGACGGAAAACTTCGTGTGAGAAAAGTTGTGCCGGAAAATGGTCTTGATGGACGTTATGAGTTTGCCTGCGATCTGGCCCGCCAGGTTGGCCAGGAGGCTCTGCGTTTCTGGCATGAACGAGGCCCGGACAACCTCGAGACCGAGAACAAGGGCTTACAGGATTTCGTTACCATAGCGGACAAACAGGCCGAGCAGACTATCCGTTCCGAACTCTGCCGGAAATTTCCGACGGACGGCTTCATCGGCGAAGAGCCTGGGCTTGAAACCGGAACAACCGGCTTCTGGGTGGTAGACCCGATCGACGGTACCGCCAATTATTTGCGCGGCTTGCGCCACTGGGGAGTCTCGATTGCCTTTGTGTCAGGTGGGCGCACAGTGCTTGGCATCATTCACGACACACCAACCGACAGGATCTATCGCGCGCAAATTGGTCTGGGCGCGTTCTGTGACGAACAGCAAATCCGTGTCTCTCAAACCACCGACCCGCATGCCGCCATGGGTATACTCGGGGCCTCGCGCCGGATGCCGTTTGATTTCTATATCGACCGGCTACGGGCGCTTCATGATGCGGGAATCGAGCACCGAAAAATTGGTTCTGCGGCTATCGGGATAGTTCGCATGGCCGAAGGTGTCGTCGATTTCTACTACGAAACCCATCTCAATTGCTGGGATGCAATGGCGGCTGTACTGATCGCTGAAGAGGCCGGGGCCACGGTCTCAGTACCGCCATTGAACACATTTGTCGCCAAAGGCGGCGAAGTTCTGTGCGCCACACCGGCTTTGGCGGGGCAGTTAAACGAATTGTTGCTCAACTCTGAGCAAGATCAAAGCGGCGCAGAATGACCAACAGTGATAGCCTGCCCTGGGATCAAGTGGTTGGTAAAGAAGGGCGTGACCTGCTCAACCGGTTCCTTCTCGGTGACAAACACGCGGCCGCGCCGCTTTCGGCAATAATTAATTCAGCCAATGCCGGACACTATGACGCGAATCTGGCAGGCACCCCGGATCCTGAAGCCGTGCTGGTTACTACCTCGTGCCATTTGATGGCGCTTGCGTTGCTCAACCGCCTGAACGGTCTGACGGCGGCTGAATTCTACAAGGATGACCCGCTGCGATACGTGCGGACAAACTACCTCGTTCAAAGGATGCTCGGGCTGGAGCGGCTTACACTTGGCGGGCCGAACTATGCATTCGGGGCGGAGATCCTCGGCCAGGACATGATCTATTCCGATGATCAGGCACCCGGCTCCGATCCCGGTGCACCACTGTTGAACATGGAGAATTGGCAAGATCTGCCGGAATATGATCCACAACAGCCGGTCGCCCGCTTTGTTCGTGAAAGCCTGCAGCAAATGGGTCGCCTGTCGAACATCCAGCCCGTAGCCCATATGCCGGCCCCATACCCGCTGGCGGCGGAGATTTTCGGGCAAGAGCCACTTATCGGGGCGCTCACTTCAAATCCGGATTTTGTCTGCGAACTTCTCGATCGGATTGTAACCCGCGTTCTCACACCCTGGTGCGATGATCTGGTTGCCGCCATCCCGGACGTCTGGCTGGAACTTTCAGATGCCAGCGGCTCACCGATGTTTATCGGCCCGGAAAAATTCCTTGGGTTTGCCGTTGCCCCGGTGCGGCGACTTATCGAGGAAAATTCTTGGGGCCACCGCGTGTTTGTCGCCAACTACCGCGGTGACTTGCCGCCCAGCGCACCGACCCGGGGGCGCCGGCGGCGACGACCTGAAGGCGATTCAGCAATATCGTTTGAAAAACTGCTAGACGCCAAGAAACTATGCTGTCCGGAATTTTTGATGCGGTTGGAGGCCGATGCCGCTCCGGCTGAACGTTATGTGGAGGCAGCCATGACGCTCAAAATGCCGTTGTATCTGGGCATTGGGGCTGTGCGGCTCGACCGAAATTCGATTTCAGATGTTGTTGCGGCCAAGCGCGAGCTGCACGATATCGCCAGGCAAAGAGCCGGATTAATCCGGCAGGTATCCGACGCGCTGCAAGAACAGGGCACGCCGCGAACCTCCCTGTCATGGCCCGGAGATCTGTACATCGAGGATACAAATGCAGAAACGCACATTGACCTCATTCACGCGGTAATCGCCGGTGCGAAAGAAGGCTCTTCGACAACACATCAGCGCCTGGCAGGCTAGCCGAGATCGATGTCGACCCGATACGGTTTGTGATCGGATGCCAGACAGTCCGTGTTGATCCGGACTTGCCTGACGCGTTCGATTCCCCTGAGGATCCGCGCTTTTTGTTTTTCAATATGCTCGTCGTAACTCCTCGTTGTCATCCGCGAACGGGCCCCCTGCTCTGTTCCTTGCGCATATCTAGCAAGTCGCCCTCTTCGACCCCGAGCCCTTTTTCTCGTAGCGCTTGCAGGATGAATGCCCTCATCGTCATGTCGGTGTCATCAGCCAGACGGGCGAGCTCTTTCCTCAGGCCCTTCGTCAACCCGAATAAAAATTGAACAATCGGCTTACTGGTGTTCCCTGCCCTGCTCGCCGACCGCGCAACCTTCTGCGTGGGTAGCTGTTCCGCCACCGGTGTCAGCGCTTCCATAATGCTCTGCATATTTTTCTTCGCCATTCCGCAAATCTTATGAAGCTATTTTCATATTATTAGACGGGATCACCCCAAGTTTTTCAAGATCGCGCAGGAACCCTCGCCTGACGCACGATCCCACAATAACTTGTGCGATCGTTGTCTTCCCTACCCCACCCTTGCTCGTGGCAATGGTGATGATGCTCATTGGATCTCTTTTTCTAACCCGTATTGCTAGGTTCCTTTAAACATAGTTTCTATGAACTCAGAGAATTTCTAGGTTTGAGCATGTGTTCATAGGATCATGTCTTCCAATTTTCAGCATGGTACCATTGCTGTATGGACGCAAACGACACATCACGTCATGGCGCGAAAGACGATAATATCCGTGACGCCCAGGTGAGCTGGCGGGACAAAACCACGTTTTCCCTCGATCTTGAGGCTGTGTCCCAGCGCTTTCACGAGGCTGGCGTCGATCGAACTCTCCGCACCCTGCAACGGTACTGTGAGCAAGGACATTTGAAGGCCGCGAAATACCCGTCAGAAACGGGTTCAGTTTGGTATGTTGATCCGGCGAGCGTTGAGACGAAGATTGAAGAAATTAAACAGGTGCAAGCTGCCGACGAGCGACGACATGACGCGGCTCGTCGCGCTCAATCACACAGCAATTTCCGACAGAACTCGACAACAGACGACGACACGACAAGCGGCGACAGTCCGCGACAGGCGAATGATGACGTCGCTCGTCGCACCAGCGGTAGCAACGTGGATCAGCGCCAGGAGCCAGAGCGACAACCGACGACGGACAACGACGACCGATACGTGTCGGTGCCTGTCGAGATGGTTGACGTATTGACGAACCAGTTTGAGGAAAAAGATCGACAGATAGAGCGAAGAGATTCTCAAATCCGCGATCTTGTTGAGGCTCACAAGGAAGATCGAAAATTGCTCGGCGTTGCGATAGCACTCATTCACGGAGAGGAATTCACGCCAGAGCTCAACGCAGGGGAGCGTGCCTTATCAGAAGATTCAAACGTTGCCGCGCCGGCCTCTGAAACGAAACCGATTGTCGAACAGGACAACCAGGCCGGGGGTGTATAAATGGAAATATAGGTATTTTTGATAGTGTATAATTTTAGCAATGGGTACTCGACACATTGGTGAAATCCTTGAAAAAAACATCAAGCTCGTTGGGGCTGATGCTTTCTCGCAGCGGGGTTTCACTCAAGTGCCAAATGCTATTTTGCGATCGGGCGAAATCACTCCCGGCGCTAAGTTGACCTACACACTCCTTCTTTCCTACGCTTGGCACAATGACTTTTGTTTCCCTGGGCAAGAGCGACTAGCTGTCGATATGGGGATTGCTCGCGGAACCGCCAACCGCCATTTGAAAGAACTCAGCGAGAAAGGATTCATCAAAATCAAGAGACAAGGCTTCAACAAGCCAAATCTCTATGAAGTGAATCTAACGGCCAAAGTTCTAAAAGGTGCGAGATGATCACAACCGGATGTAACATATTGTGACATCCGGTTGTCACATATCTGAACATCTTGATGTTCAATATTGTTACACTAAGAATACCCATAGAATAATACTAAGATAATAATATTAATTATACTTTTAAAAAAGTAATTAAAGATAATTTTTAAATATTATCTATTACGTCTGACATTGATCGCCGCTGCGTCCAGATGATTCTTAAGATGGGCAGCATAGTGCTTCTCAATCATTTCGACGCTGGTGCGGCAATTCTTGGCTATTTGATATATATCTGCTCCCTCAAGGAGGCGAAAGCTAATGTAGCTGTGCCGAAGGCTGTATAAGGCTCTCCGATTTCCCTCGCGGTCAAACTTCAAGCCCTGCTCTTCGAGTATGCGATTGAATTGGCGCTTGTGGTCGACGGGGAATAGCCGATCGGTCCGATCTGGCTTGTTGCGTTCCATCATCCGCTCAAATGGACGAACAGCACCCTGGGTGCTTTTGCAATATCCCACACCGCGTTTACCGCGGACTTGAATCTCGAGGATCGTCTCGCCGGTGGCGTCATCTTCGACGATCTCGACATCCCGGTATTCAAGCCAGTTGGCTTCGTCAGGTCGAATGCCGGTATTTGCCATAAACAGTACCTTGTCGTGCAACTGTTCAGCCGCCCAACACCAAGACTTGTCCTTCGAAAGCCGGACGTTTTCGCGGGTAGCCGTATACAACTGCTTGTATTCATCAAGTGAGAACCAAGCCCGATGAACCACCTTGCTCGAAGCGCGATAGGGCATTGAGATATCAGGCAAGACGACGAGCCAACCGTGCCGATACCCCGTCTTTAAAACTTGGCGGAGCGTGACAATCTCATGCTGCATCGTACTACGCGATGGCGCTTTGTATCCATCCAACCCTTTCATTCGATGTATTCTGTAGTCTTGGACAGCACCGGCCGTCACTTCAGACAAACCCATATTGCCGAAAAAAGGTATGAGATGATTGCGGAGCCGGCTTTGATGATCCTGAACGTATTTCGCGTTCCTCTCACCCTCGGTCATCACTTCATATTCTTCAGTGAAGCGTTTCGCTGCATCTTTGAAAGTCTTCTCGTTCTTAACCTCGCCCCGATGTGCCTTGCCGCGCAGCTCCAAGTACCAGTCCTCAGCAAAATCCTTCGCTTTCGACAGGCTTTCTTCTTTTGTGCTAACCCGCCGGTTTTTTCCCGCCAGATAGGTCGAGCACTGCCAGACTGGGCTTCCCGGCCGCTTATAAATATGGACTTTTCCGCCCAATATCGTGTGCTTCTCAGCCATGTCACAAGCGTCCAGCGTATGTGCAATTATGTGCAAGCTTTGTGAAAGGCTAAATCAGAGCAGAAAAAAAATGCAAATATAGTTATAACATACTGTTTTATAAGGATAATTTGGTAGCGGGAGAGGGACTTGAACCCCCGACACGCGGATTATGATTCCGCTGCTCTAACCAGCTGAGCTACCCCGCCAACCGTTGCGCCGACGCGGCCTGTTCAGCAGCGCAATGCCGATCGATCGATCCGCTTGGCACGACCGGTGAATGATCACGCATTCACCAGCGACCGCGATATACGGTTCCCGTTTCAGGTCGTCAAGCGCCTGCCCTGCTCCGTTTGATGGCCAATGCGAACGCATGTCACCCGCTGATGCGCCGGTAATCCCCCATTTTCTATGGGGTTTTGGCATGGAATTTGGGCGGCCATTTTGAGTTTCATAGCCGGAGTAATGCCGCCAATGCCGCCAATACCGATGTTCGGGCGTTCGTGGTTGTGTGTCCAAAGCCATCGCGTGGCCTGTTTTTGAACCGCCTCAATGCTTTCGAAAACGTATTGCCCGAGCCATTTCTGGCGGACAGTCCGGTTGTAACGCTCGATATAGGCGTTGCGCTGCGGTTGACCCGGTTGGATGTACCCGATCCCGATCCCCGCTTTTCGGCCCATGTCAGCAGCGTGCCGATGATATATTCGGGGGCATTATCGACCCGAACGGCGCCGGGTTTCCCACGCCATTCGATGATCCGTTTCAACATTCGCACGACCCGTTCTGAGGGTCGTGGGGAATCCACCTCGATCCCCAGCCCCTGGCGATTGAAATCGTCCAGCATGTTCAAGGCCCGGAACGAGCGCCCATCCGCGAACGCGAGGAGCTTCGCCGCCTACGTCGAGAGAACAGACAGCTGCGTCAGGAGCGCGACATACTCTCAAAAGCCGCGGCTTGGTTTGCACACAACGACGTGACATCGCCGAGGTCTTCGAATTCATGACCGCGAACCAGGTCGGCTATTCCATTCAACTGATGTGGACTTGTCCCGTTTTGATTCCGGGTCCGTTTCTCGTTTACGCTGCTTTTCGTTCGAATGCGATTGGGCTTTTCCCGCCCAGTGTTGAGTGGCGTCGGCGCGGATTGTTGAAGCCGTTTATGTATCTAAATATGGCGGCGGTGTTCTTCCACGAGGGCAAATCTCATTTGCTTTGCTCCGCGAATAACACCGTCGCCATCTTCAAAATATCCCTCTCCTCCTTGAGCAGACGGTTCTCCTTGCGAAGCCAATCATTCTCTTTTGCCAGATCCAGATCAGAGGCCGGGACCGGCGTGTCAGACCGGAATATATGTATCCATTTGCCGAGCGTGGAAAAGCAAATGCCCAAATCTGATGCGACCTGTTTGCGTGTAAGCCCGCTCGCAAATTCTTTAACCTGGGCAATGCGAACCGCCTCACGCCCGAATTTGTCGTTGTGCCGGTAAGCCATGATCGTACGCCATGATGGCTGTACATCCATTCAAGGACACGGAACAAAACTGTGACAGGTCCAAAGGGCCAGAGCCCCTGGCCATGCCGGATACGCCGAACCACATGTGGTCGATGGACTTTATTGCCGACCAGCTTGCGGATGGGCGCTCGTTCCGGGCCTTGAACGTGCTGGACGAATTCAATCGCCAGGGGTTGGAGATCGAGGTGGATTTCCCACGACCCTCAGAACGGTTCGTGCGAACGTTGAACCGGATCATCGAATGGCTTGGGAAACCCGGCGCCGTTCGGGTCGATAATGCCCCCGAATATGTCATCGGCACGCTGCTGACATGGGCCGAAAAGCGGGGATCGGGATCCGGTACATCCAACCGGGTCAGCCGCAGCGTAATGCCGATCGATCGATCCGCTTGGCACATCCGGTGAATGATCACGCATTCACCAGCGACCGCGATTTACGGTTCCCTTTTCAGGTCGTCAAACGCCCGCCCTGCTCCGTTTGATGGCCAATGCGAACGCGCTTCATCCGCTTGCGCCACCGGCGCCAAATTCCGCGAACACCTCGGCCTCGGTAACCCGCGGGCAATTATCGGCAAAGGCATATCGGTTCGGCGCGGCATCAGAAAATATATGCCGGCTCAGCTTGAACTCGCTCGCGTCATTGAACGCGTCAACCGAAACGATCAGCATTGCCCCGGGATCGTCGGCCAGGCGCCAGAACAGACTGCTCCCGCATGTTCGGCAAAAGCCGCGCTCGGCCCACTCAGAGCTGCGATACCAGGCCACCGCACCGGGGTCGTCAAAGTCAATGTCTCCTGGACAATGAACCGACATCAGCGGCCCGCCGCTCCACCGCCGGCAGTTGCCGCAATGGCAGATCGAATAGACCGGCTCGGGGACGGAAATTCGAAAGGCCACCGCGCCGCAAAGACACTGTCCGCTCTGTTTGTCACCCATTACATCGGCTCCCCTGAATATCGTCACTGCCACACCTTACCTCGATTGGTCCGCGAAATGTGTCGGGATGGATCGTTCCCGTTCAGGCAGGACACCGCACGGTCATATTGCCTTTTCTCCCGGCGGAATTAAGGGCACAACAATTCCTGAATGGCGCGAAAAATCGCCCCCGGAAAACACCGGGAGAAACCAAGGAGATCATCGCGGTGATCATCATTGTCATGGGCGTTGCCGGTTCCGGCAAATCCAGCGTCGGCGGCATGATCGCCAAGCGGCTGGGCTGGCCCTTCCTGGAGGGCGACGCCTTTCACACGACCGCCAACAAGGCAAAGATGGAGGGCGGCACGCCGCTCACCGACGAGGACCGCTGGCCGTGGCTCGATGCCATGGCGGCGCATCTGGGAAAAATCGACGCCGCCGGGGCCAATGCAGTGTTGGCCTGTTCGGCGCTGCGCAAAACCTATCGCGACCGGTTGCGCGCCGGCGTGGACACTATGCAGTTTATTCACCTTGCCGGCACAAAGGCCCTGCTGGCGACACGCATCGGCGGGCGGAGCGGTCACTATATGCCGCCTGCCCTCCTCGACAGCCAGCTGGCGACACTGGAACCGCCCGGTCCCGATGAAGGCGCCATCACGCTTGATATTGGCAAACCGGTCGATACCCTTGCCGACGCGGCACTGGCGGCGCTTGAATTGAATTCCCGGCAATGATCTGACACAACGATCTTTCGGGCAATGGCGTCGCCGCAAACCCGACTTTCCTCGCGCGCTGATTTTTGAACAAACAACAAACCGGACCGCGAATTGTTGCCGTGCGGTCGAACAAAACTGGATACTCCATGAAGCCCGAAGTCCTGTGCACTGGCCGCCTTATGCCCCATATCATCGAGGCGCTTGATGCCACCTATTCCACCCATCATCTTGCCACCGCCGCTGATCCGGCCGCTCTTCTGGCCCAAGTCGGACCGACAATCCGCGGCATTGCATCGGGCTCCCACGCCCGGTGCGACAAGGCCTTGATGGACGCCTGCCCCGGGGCCGAGATCATTTCCTCGTTCGGTGTCGGTGTCGACCATATCGATCTGGACTATGCCAGGGAGCGCGGCATCATCTTGTGCAACACGCCCGATGTGCTGAACGACGAGGTCGCCAATACGGCGATCATGCTGCTTCTGGCAAGTGCCCGCAAACTGGTCGAATATGACCGCTATGTCCGTGCCGGCCGTTGGGTGCCAGAAGGTGATCCGGCGCTCACCATGAGCATCGCCGGCAAGAAAATCGGCATTGTCGGCCTTGGCCGCATCGGCAAGGCGATCGCTGACAAGCTCAAGGCCTTTCATTGCGAGATCGTATATTTTGGCCGCAACGAACAGCCCGAAGTTGCCTATCCTTATTATTCTGATCTGGTGGCGATGGCTGGTGACTGCACGGCGCTGATCGTCATCACTCCCGGCGGTCCGGCTACCCGTCACATGATCAACGAGGCGGTGATGAACGCACTGGGGCCGCAGGGGCACCTGATCAATGTCGCGCGCGGTTCGGTAGTTGATGAAGCAGCGCTTGTCTCCGCGCTACACGATGGCCGTCTTGGCAACGCTGGTCTCGATGTGTTTGAGAACGAGCCGGAAGTGCCCGACGCACTGATCGCCATGGACCATATCGTCCTGCAACCCCATCAGGGCAGTGCGACAGTCGAAACCCGCCGGGCGATGGGCGACCGGGTCGTCGACAATCTTGCCGAGCATTTTGCCGGCAATCCGCCGATCTCGCGGTATTTGTAAGACCAGGACTGGCAGGGCCGCCAACCCGGCGGCCTTGAGCGCATTCGAAAAAGTGGGAACCGGTTTTTCGACAAAAATGCGCGCAAATACAAAGAATTAGAGCGTATTGAGTGAATCAGAATTCACGAAACATGCTCTTGCCCTCACATCAGATCGGGCGCAATCGCCACCAGCACCTTCAGCGCCTGGTTGCGGTCCGAAGCCAGTTTGAATCCGGCCTCCGCATCTTCAATCGCAACGGTTCCCGTTATCACCGGGCGCACGTCGATGGCCCGCCGCGAGATCAGGTCTGCAGCGATCGCAAACTCCTCAAAGAATCGAAACGCGCCGCGATAATCGATTTCCTTGGCGACCAGCGGTGTGATCGCAATCTCGGCGGAGCCGCCTATGCCGATCTGCACTACGATGCCGCCGGGCCGGACAGTGGTGAACAGGCCGGAAATCGCCGCCGGATGACCGGACGCCTCAAACGCCACGTCGATCTTGCCTTTCCCCTGTTCGTAAGGGGCAAGCGCCGCCGGGTCTGCCGCCACATTAAGTACCGTGTCCGCCCCCATGGCGAGCCCCCCCTCAAGCGGTGGGGCCAGCACATCGGTGGCAATAATCTCGGCCGCGCCGGCATGACGGGCCGCGGCAATCGTCAGCGCACCGATCGGCCCGCAACCGGTCACCAGCACCCGCTTGCCTGAAATATCCCCGGCCCGCGCTACCGCATGCAGACACACCGCCAAGGGTTCGCTAAGTGCCGCTTCGCTGACCGCTATGTCGGCCCCGACAGGCACCGCCCGCGCCGCCGGCACTGTCACAAAGTTTGCAAACGCCCCATCGACATGCGGCCGGCGCATGGCGCTGCCAAAGAAAAAGACATCCTCGCACAGACTGCCGCGCCCCGACTGGCACATCGCGCAAACGCCGCAATTGCCGTTGGGATTGACCGCGACCGGCTCGCCGGCCGTACGACCGGCAACCCCTTCGCCCAGCGCATCGATCACACCGGACACTTCGTGCCCCAGAATCATTGGCTCGACCACCTTGATCGCACCAAAGCCGCCATCGTGATAATAATGAAGGTCGGACCCGCAGATGCCACCGGCGGCAATCCGCACCCGCACCTCGCCCGGGCCCGGCTCCGGCTTCTCCCGGTCTTCAACGCGCAGATCACCGGCACTGTGAATGACAATCGCTTTCACACATCAATCCTTCTGTCTTTCCTTCACCCGATACTGGAGAGTGTGTAAACCTTTGCGAACATGAATCCAGCGCGATTTGCATCCGCTACTGCGCGCACCTGCAAACACCAAATGACGCCCCGAACGGGCGAACAACAAGAGGAATAAATTCCATGGGCGAAAACACAATGAACCTTGACGGTCAGGTCGCGGTTGTGACCGGCGGCGCACAAGGCATTGGCGGCGCTGTATGCGAGCGGTTGCTGCGTTCAGGCGCAACCCCGGTTATCTGGGATTTCGATGCGGAGCTCGGCCAGAAAACCGCCGACAAATTGGGCAACAATACCGCCTTCTTCAAGGTCAATGTCGCCGACCCGGCATCGGTCACGGAGGCCGCCGCCAAGACCGCCGAGAAAATGGGCCGCATCGATATTCTGGTCAACAGCGCCGGCATCGCCGGCCCGACCCACGTGACATGGGACTATCCGGTCGAGGAATGGCGCAAAGTGATATCGGTCAATCTCGATGGCACCTTTCATTGCGCCCGCGCCGTGGTGCCGTACATGCGCGAGGCCGGCTATGGCCGGATTGTCTTTATTGCCTCGATCGCTGGCAAGGAAGGCAACCCCACAGCCTCGGCCTATTCTGCCTCCAAGGCCGGTGTCATCGCGCTGACCAAGTCTCTCGGCAAGGAGTTGGCGGAACTGGATATCGCCGTCAACTGCATCACCCCGGCGACCGCCAAGACACGCATTCTGGAACAGGTCACCGATGAGTTCATTGAATATATGCGTTCAAAAATTCCCCGGGGGCGCTTTGTCACGGTTGAGGAAATCGCTGCCATGGTCGCCTGGCTGGCCTCGCCCGACAATTCCTTCACCACCGGCGCGGTGTTCGATCTGTCCGGCGGACGCGCAACGTATTGATAGCGGTTTAAGCGCCAGACGCAGCAACGCAGGCTGGCGCTTTTTCTGGCAATCCTGCCGCTCCTGACACGACGATGTCAGGAGCCAGCGGTTTTTATCGTTCTGGAGTGCTGCAACAGATACATCCGCCCGCTACAAACGGGTCAAGAAACGGAGCAATCGGCGCGCATCGGGAAAAGGATCGAGGAAATCATGGCAATCGGCAAGAAACTAAACGGGACACTGCGCACCTTTATCGAGCGCCAGCCAATGTTCTTTGTTGCCACGGCGGCGCGCGATGGCCGGGTCAATGTCTCACCCAAGGGGATGGAGACGTTGCGCATCCTTGAAGACAACCGGATCGTCTGGCTGAACCTTACCGGCAGTGGCAATGAAACGGCGGCCCATCTGCACGACACACCGCGCATGACGCTGATGTTTTGCGCCTTTGCCGGCGACGCCATGATTTTGCGGGTTTACGGTCAGGCTACGGCGATGCACTCCCGTGACGCGGGATGGGATGAAGCGCTTTCGCAGTTTCCGGCATTGGCCGGCAGCCGTCAGATATTCGATCTCGATATCGACATGGTCCAGACGTCATGCGGAACCGGTGTGCCGCTGATGGACTTTGCCGGCGAACGCGGTCTGGATGAACTGGTTCCCTTTTATGTGGATATGGGCCCGGACGGCGTTGAAGCCTATTGGCGCCGAAAAATTGCCACAAGCATCGACGGAAAGCCGACCGGGATAATTGGTGATGGGTGAATTTTCAGGCTTTGGCCCGGATACAATCAAGTTCCTCGCCGGATTGGGCAAAAACAATACCAAGGCCTGGTTCGATGAAAACCGCAGCGCCTATGACGACCACTATGTGACCCCGGCCAAGGATTTCGTCGAGGCCGCAACCAATCCATTGCGCAAGATCGCTCCGGATATCTGCGCCGAACCGCGCATCAATGGTTCGATTTTTCGGGTTAATCGCGACATCCGCTTTTCGGCCGACAAGACCCCGTACAAAGATCATATCGACATCTGGTTCTGGGAGGGTCCGCGAAAAGGCGCCGTTTCCAGTTTTTTCTTCCGGCTGACCGCCACCGATCTGATCATCGGCGCCGGCGCCCATCGGCTCGACAAGGACAGATTGGCGGCATGGCGCCAGGCGGTCGTCGCGCCCGAGACCGGAAACAAGATTCAGAAAATTATCGAAGCCCTTGAGAAAAAAGGCCATTCGGCAAGCGGCATACACTATTCAAAGCTGCCTCGCGGCTTTACCGCGAACAATCCGGCGCAGGGGGCGCTTCTGCGCCATAACGCGCTGTGGGTCAGCCGCGAGCAGTCTCATCCGGCTGAGACCGGCTCTGTGGCGCTGATAGATTTCTGCATGAACTACTGGACAGACGTTGCGCCGCTGCATCGCTGGCTGACCGACACATTGTCAGCTTGAAGGCGTTCGCAACCGGTCAAACCGGGCAACCAATTCAGGCAGCGCTGCGCCGGTCTTCGTGCGCGCCCGCAACAATGGTGCCTCCGCCCAGCACCCGCGCATTATCGTCGGCGCTGTCATAAAGGACGCAGGCCTGACCCGGTGCCACACCCTCCTCGCCATCAACCAGCGCAACCACCAGATCGCCGCCAGACAGAAGCAGTGTGCCCGGCACCGGCGGCCGGGTTGACCGCACCCGGGCATGAACCGGCAGGCCTTCGGCCGGAATCTCATCCACGGCGCCATCGCCAAGCCAGTTGAAATCCTTCAGCCGGATCTGCCGCGTGCCCAGTGCTGTTCGCGGCCCGACAACGACACGGGCCTGATCAGCATCAAGCTGCACGACATAAAGTGGCTGATCGGCCGCAATTCCAAGGCCGCGCCGCTGGCCAATCGTGTAATTGATGATGCCATCGTGGCGGCCAAGCGCCGTCCCGTCCAGATCAACAATATCGCCCGGCTCTGCCGCACCCGGCCGCAGCTTTTCGATAATATCGGTGTAGCGCCCGTTCGGAACGAAGCAGATATCCTGACTGTCGGCCTTGTCGGCCACGGCGATTTGCATGTCGCGCGCGACCTGCCGCGTTTGCGCCTTGCTCATGGCGCCGAGCGGAAAGCGCAGGAATTCCAGTTGTTCAGCTGTCGTGCCGAACAGGAAATAACTCTGGTCCCGATCCCGGTCGACAGGCCGGTATAGCGCCCGCTGATTGCCGGCAAGGCCCGAGCGCACATAATGGCCAGTCGCCAGCGCCGCCGCGCCCAGCTCCCGGGCCGTGGCCAGCAAATCGGCAAACTTGACGGTCTGGTTGCAAGCCACACAGGGAATGGGCGTTTCGCCAGCCAGATAGCTTTCCGCGAACGGCTCCATCACCGCGTCGCGAAACCGCTCTTCATAATTCAGCACGTAATGCGGAATATCCAGCATCTCGGCAACCCGCCGCGCATCGTGGATGTCCTGCCCCGAACAACAGGCGCCGGACCGGTGCACGGCCTCGCCGTGATCGTAAAGCTGCAGGGTGATGCCGATCGTCTCATAGCCGGCAGCCTTCACCAGACCGGCAACAACCGACGAATCAACGCCACCGGACATGGCGACAACAACGCGCTGCTGGGCGCGCGGTCCGGGAAGATCAAGGTCAATCATCATGGTTCAAGGCCATAATTTTGAATATCGCAGATATATAGCACGGCAAAAAACGGCGGCAAGCCGCACTTTTCGACTACCAATCGCGAACCCTTTCAACATCTTAAGGTTATGCAGGCGAAAGGTTTAGTCGAATTTTAAGAGCCTGCCTCTACAACGAAGATTGTGTTGTGTCATTGCGTAAGAGTTTTCCATGGTTGAACATATCCGACCGCGTGTAAAATATGTCATTGGTCCTGACGGAAGCCCGCTGACGGTGGCCGATCTGCCGGCCCCTGAAACCAAGCGTTGGGTGATCCGGCGCAAGGCTGAAGTGGTTGCCGCTGTACGCGGTGGATTGCTGAGCCTTGAAGAGGCCTGCAACCGCTATACCCTGACGGTCGAGGAGTTCCTCAACTGGCAAATGTCCATCGACGAACATGGGTTAGCCGGTCTGCGGACAACAAAGATCCAGAAATACCGAAACTGAATGCGGCCGCGCGGGTTGAATATCCGCGCGTCCAGCCGGTGCCGGATCGCCAGTCTGACCCGCGCGCTATCTGCGGTATGCGATCATTAACCGGCGTATGTATCACCCGATAATTGATCCGGAATCCTGATCCAGCAGCTATTCCGGCGCGTCAGGAATCGCCGTTTTTGATGACCAGGCTGGCCGCCACCGCGGATAACAGCGCCGCCACGGCATAAAACCAGATCCCCGCCTGTGTTGCCGCCTGCGCCAATCCGCTGGTTTTCGCAGCAAAAATTGCCAGCGCCACCACCAGCACATCGGCCATCGACCATTTCGACAACAGGCCGACCCGTCCCACCCAATGGGTTTTGTCCGGAAAATAGGCGGCATAATGCAGAACCAGCAATTTTGCGGCGGGAAACAGGATTGAAAACATTCCGACCAGCGCGGCGATGACAAAATCGCCGTCGCGCCACAAGCCGCCGACAATGCCGATCAGCGATGGCCGGTCGCTAAACACGAACAATCGCTCAAAAACAGCGATCGGCAGAACCAGTCCCAGTCCGAAGCAAAACGTGGCAGTGAAGATCAGTCCGGGAACCAGGCGCCTCATGTGGCCAATCCGTGAGTGTCCGCCGCCGCACAAACCCGATGCCGGTTATTTCTCATGAGAATTCAGACCGTTGTTAGCATTTTGTGAATCAACGCCGGAACATCATACCCGGCGCATGGGCCGCCGGGTTACGCCAGGCTGGAATTGGCGACCTTCATCGCCATGTCGCGATTGAGCAATCCCCGAATTGCGATATCGATCGCCGCATCCTTGTCCATCAGCCGGGTCAGATTTTCGACATTCCACACGATACAGTTCGAACCGGCCAGCAGCGCCACTGTCGCCGAAGCTGGGTTTCCGGTCAAAAACGCGACTTCCCCCAGAAAACTGCCGCGTCCAAGCCGCAGGATTTTATCGTTCTTGCGAACTTCCGCCTCGCCGTTGGCAAGATAGAAGAGCCTGTCGGTCTTTCAGCCCTCATCCAGGATGATCGAATCATCCACCGTGCGATGGCGCTCCGATGCTTTCATCAGTTTGCGGAATTTTCCCGGATTGAGAACCCGGATTTCTTTCATCAAGGCACGTTCTTCTACCGGTATGCCGATATCCAGTTCATCGCGGATCAGCACAAAAATCACACTGAGATTGACTATTATCACCAGCGTATTCCAGTAAATCGGCACATACAGCGGGCCGCCGGGAACCAGGAAATAAAATGCGATGTACATCGTCGTCGAAATCAGCGCGACGATCCGCAAATAAAGCTGGCGGCGTATGGAATAGGCAATGACCAGCGAAAGGCTGGCGATGTGAATGAAGATCGTCGGATCGGAGATATCGATCGGCATTTCACTGGCAGTTTGTTTGGTCTGTCGATAAACACAGGGCGTTGAACAGGAAGCCAGCACAAGAAAGCTGCGCACCGGCCCAAAAAGAAATCGGCCGGAAGAAAAATGGCCGATCACAAACTCTAGCCAGTTTTATTTCGAAAATCTCCCTGATAAATTTGTCACGATGAACATAGCCGCGAAAACCCATCGATGACCGACGAACCCATAAAGATTGCCATGTGGTCCGGGCCCCGCAACATCTCCACGGCGATGATGCGCGCCTTCGAAAATCGCAGCGATTGCCGGGTTATCGACGAGCCGTTTTATGCCAGCTATATGGCAATCACCGGCCTCGATCATCCCATGCGGGCCGACATACTGGCCCACCATGAGACAGACTGGCGCAGGGTTGCCGCAGAATTGGAAGGTGAATTGGGAGGTGAATTGGCCGACGATCCGGACGGGCAACTACCCGCAGGACCGACGCTTTATTATCAAAAACACATGACCCACCACATGGTACCCGAAATTGGTCGGGGCTGGATGGCCGCCTGCCGCCACGCCTTTTTGATTCGGCGTCCGGAGCGGGTATTGGCGTCCTACGCCAGAAAACGAGCCGATGTTACGCTGGCCGATATCGGATTTGAGCAACAGGCAGCATTGTTCGACCACGCCCGCGCGCTCACCGGTGTCACGCCGCCGGTCATCGACGCCGATGCGCTGCTGGCAAATCCACCGGTCATGATCGAAAAATTATGCCGGGCGCTGGCGATCCCGTTTGATTCGGCCATGCTCACCTGGCCGCCGGGAAAACGCTTCAGTGACGGCATATGGGCCGATCATTGGTATGACGCGGTTCGGAAATCGACCGGCTTTCAGGAAGCAAACACGGCACCGGAACTGGAGGACGCGCGGCTGATCGCTGTCGCCGACGCGGCGCGCCCCCACTATGACTATCTTGGGAATTCGGCGATCAGCGCAAACTGACTCGCCGGATCCAAAGCCTAGCTGGCAACCTGTACCGGCAGTTCCTCGATCTCGGGTCCTGCCTCGCGCACATGTCGCTCCTGCTCATGGGTCAGCTCGGTTTCGGCCAGATCAAGTGCAGCCTTGGCCGTATCAAGCTGGCTCTGAAGGCCGGCAATCGATGTTTCCAGATTATTGCGGCGCTGGCCGGCAGCCCGGGCAAAGGTCGAATAGGCGAAATGTTTTTCGTCATCGATCCCGGTCCTGCGCTGTTCGGCCGCAATTTCATGGTCAAGATCACCCACCATGCGGGTGAACTCCTCGATCATCGATTCGATCTGGCCGACACGTCGGCTTTTCTCCTCGATCTCGAACTGCTTCAACTGGATAGCGCTCTCTCGCGACTTCATAACGCAATACTCCCGGTACCAAGACCCTTACCCGCATTATTATCTTCAACCTGTGTCTCTTCCGCGGGTAAACGGCTTCGGTGGTAACCTTTCGTTTACAGGTTGCATTAATCATGAAGCAGAGGATTTAAAACCGGGTAAATCCGATGACGATTCTCAAATATCAGTTTGCCGGCGAAAAAATGGCTTTGAGGCATTTTGACAAGGGCAAAGTGAAGTTTTCTGCCCATCAGGGCTTGTAGGAGTGAATCAGACTCTGTTAACCAATTGAACGTACAGTGCGCGTTGAATTATCTGCTCAACGGTTTGCGCCTGCTGCGTTTTCCAATCATTTGGCGTGATCAGAGCTAAAAGGGGATCGGCATGCGGGTTTTGCTGGTTGAAGACGATAGCGCGACAGCGCAAAGCATCGAGTTGATGCTGAAATCGGAAAACTTCAACGTTTATACGACAGATCTGGGCGAAGAGGGCGTAGACCTCGGAAAGCTCTATGATTACGACATAATTCTTCTTGATCTCAACTTGCCGGATATGAGCGGCTATGAAGTCCTGAAGATGTTGCGGGTGGCGAAAGTCAAAACCCCAATACTGATTTTATCGGGCCTCGGCGCGATTGAAGACAAGGTTCGCGGTCTCGGCTTCGGCGCCGATGACTATATGACCAAGCCCTTCCACAAGGATGAGCTGGTTGCGCGAATCAATGCCATTGTTCGCCGCTCCAAGGGTCACGCCCAGTCGGTCATCACTACCGGCGACCTCAAGGTCAATCTGGACACCAAGACCGTTGAAGTGAACGGCAGCCGCGTCCACCTGACGGGCAAGGAATACCAGATGCTGGAGCTGTTATCGCTCCGCAAGGGTACGACCCTCACCAAGGAAATGTTCCTCAACCATCTGTACGGTGGCATGGACGAGCCGGAACTGAAGATCATTGATGACTTTATCTGCAAGCTTCGCAAGAAGCTGGCGGCGGCCACCGATGGCCAAAATTATATCGAGACCGTGTGGGGCCGCGGCTACGTGCTGCGCGAGCCCGAAGAGGAAACCCTCCGCGAAAGCGCCTGATTGGTATCGGCGCATTTGCCTCGGCAAGAATAAAACCCCGTCGGAACACTCCGGCGGGGTTTTTGTTTGCGCAATTCATTCCCAACTCCGGCCGACCCCCGCGCCGGCTAAGCAAAATTAAGAATGTATTGAAATTCTGATGATCGGCGAAATTGCACAGCATCGCCACGGCCACCGGACAGAATGGTGCGCACTTGGAGCGCATTCCGAAAAGTGGGAATCGGTTTTCGGATAAAAATGCGCGACTGGTAAAACCAGCGCAATCGAAAAAGTGGGAATCAGTTCTTCAATAACAATACGCGCAAAAACAACGATTTAGAGCGAATTGAGTAAATCCGGCTTCACGAATTACGCTTTAGATGACGCCGGCACCAGTCAGTGATTCCCGCATGCTGTCCTTGTCAAACGGCTTCATCAGCACGCCGGCAATACCGCTTTGCACCAGCTTGGTGTAGCTGCCCGGCTCATTTTCGAACAGGCAACACAGCACCCGAACCCGGTCACCTCCGGGTTTGCGGCGAAGGTTGGCAATAAAACGCACCGGATCAAATCCCGGCAGATTCCGGTCAACCAATACACAGTCCGGCATCTGGTCATCACACATCATCAGAGCGGTATCGATGTCCTCCGCATCCCGTGATTTGATGTCAAACGCTTCCAGCAGCCGCGACGCAACCCGCCGGATCGTGCTGGAATCATCCAGAATGAGACACTGCTTCATGGCCAATCCCCGGCAGAAATAACAGGCGATGAGTGAATTCAGGCCGCACCGGCCCGGCAACTCCGATCACCCCGAATTGCAAGCTACAATTGCAGCACAGGGTTACGGAAGTCTGAATAAAGCGCTGGATCGGCCACCGCATTTGACGACCTGGCCAATCATCCGGATTCATTTATCGGCCTCAGGGATCAGCGCAATATCGCCGACAAATCCACATCGCTTGGGCGGAGCGTCAATACCGCTCAGGTCGCATCAGATGGCATCGCCGCCGCCACGGCCTTTGGCTGCACGGCAATCATCACCTGATCCTCATCTTCCTGGATAACGATGGCCAGGCCTGATTCTTCCGCCAGCATGTGGGTGTAGAGCGGCTGGACCCCGTGGGCATCGAGATGTTCGGGCAGGACACCGGCCGTCACCACATCCCGCGCCGCCACCGGGAATTTGGCCCGGTCGCCACTAGCCGACAATTGCATCGCGGTGACATCGCCTTCGCGATCGGCGCTCACAACCAGCGTACCGCCCCGCGCAATCGACTGCGCCCCCAACAACACCAGATTGAGCAGCAGCTTGGCATGCAGTTTCGGCAATAGCGGCGAGGCAACCCGCCAGTCGACATTGGCTTTTTCCCGCTCCAGAAAACGCGCCACGACCGCGCCGGCATCATTCATGTCGATTTCCGCGCCGGCGCCGCCCGACGCGCCAAACGCAAGCCGCGCAAACTGTAATTTGGCCGAAGCCTGGGCCGCGCTCTTTTTGATCAGATCCATGGCGAATTCGCGCATGGATTCATCGTTTTCTTCTTCCAGCACTTCCAAACCGTTGGCGATCGCACCGACCGGGCTGATAATGTCGTGGCACACCCGGCTGGCAAGCAGCGCCGCAAGGTCCATTGCAGGGATATTCACTTCAGCCACGTTCGCCTCCATTCCGGATTTTCAAACCGGACAATTCTTCAGATCATGGTTCAGGTTGTCATCGGCAGCCCACATGCAACCGGCCATTGCGCCGATAAATGCCTTTTGCTTCCTCAACCCCCGAATCGGAATTCTCAATCGATACTATTGCCAACATGTGATGCCAATGTCCGGTCCAAAGATTTCCAATGTTTACGTCATATTTACCCTGTTTTGCGTTTATGGGACCAACCCGGCGGCCTGATCGGTGACGTGAAAGATCCAGTCCGGCCGCGCCTGCATCTGCATGCAAGCACACGTTGAGCCGGGTCAATAAAACGAGTTCAGGAGTTCGTTATGCGTATTGCCCGCAAATTTACTGCCGCCCGCCGCTTTTTCTCCATTGCCGCGCTGGCCGGCGCCCTGACCGTGGCGACCCTGCCCGGTCAAAATCCGGTTGTCGCCCGCACGCCGCCACCGGTCCAGTATACCGCCGGTGAGATCGTCACCGCCGGTCATCAGTTTTTCGGTACGGTCTCTGGCTCTCTGGCGACGCTGATCGAGCAAAGCGTCTCGCGCTACGGTCTGCCCAACGGCTACATTATCGGCCAGGAAGCGTCCGGCGCCTTCGTCGGCGGCCTGCGCTATGGCGAGGGCATGCTCTACACCAAGCAGGAAGGCCGGCGTCAGGTCTTCTGGCAGGGGCCATCCATCGGCTGGGATATCGGCGGCGATGGCGACCGCACCATGATGCTGGTCTACGACCTGCCTGACACCAGGGCGATCTACACCCGTTTCGGCGGCGTCAACGGCTCTGCCTATATGGTCGGCGGCCTCGGCATGACCGTTCTTGCCAACAACAAACCCGACCGAACTATCTATGTCGTGCCGATCCGCAGCGGCTTCGGTGCCCGGATCGGTGTCAATGT
This sequence comes from uncultured Polyangiaceae bacterium, assembly GCA_964196155.1. Taxonomy (GTDB): domain Bacteria; phylum Pseudomonadota; class Alphaproteobacteria; order Rhizobiales; family Afifellaceae; genus CAXMRP01. The sequence goes on along the minus strand of CAXMRP010000049.1, from coordinate 7,535 downwards.
CGGCTATCTGAAGTTTACCTCGATCCCAACCTGGAACCCGTTCTGATCCAGACATCGGACTTCCGTACATCGAACTGAAAAACAAAGCCCCGGATCCGCCGGGGCTTTTTGTTGACTATGCCAACCCAATTGGGACCAACTCACAAATCGCCAGGCTAGGTGTTGTCAGGCCATCGATGCCCGCTTTTTGCGCCAGCCCACCAGACCAAGGCCGCCCAGAGCCGATACAAACAATGGCAAAGCCGCCGGTAGCGGTATCGGCGCCACGGTCAGGCTGGTCAAATGTCCGGAAACACTGACATTCGGGAATACGGAACCGGCACTCTTTTCAAAATCAAAGGAATACAGGATGACGGTGAAATAGTTGAAATCGAAGCGATCAAGATCAATTCCCGAAATCGGAAACTGATCGCTTCCCAACGCGGTTCCACTATCATCGCGAAGCTGGAAGTAGGGGCTGGTCAAGGTCACACTACCACGGTCGCCGGTGACAGAATGCTCAAGCGTGATTGCTTCTGACGGAACCGGTGAAAATCCGGAAATGTGTAATTGATCAATCTGGGAAACGCCAAAATCATCTAAAACATCGGCGTTGGTCCGGCCCGAGATCGAAAAGCCGTTCTCAAATTCAACGAAATAGCTGCCGGGTCCGCCGCTATAGTCGCCGATACTGGGGTCAGAGTTATGGTCGACGGTGTCGACAATAAAAATCCCGCTGAATTTTTTCACCCGCGACAAACGGATGCCCCAAAAAAGTGCCGGCGGTCGGATGCATCGTGGCAGCAATCGTATCGCCGACGAAATCGACTGTCCCTTCGAAATTGTAAGTAACGGCGTGCGCTTTCTGGGAAAATATTCCCAGGACAAAAATTGCAGCGATCACACTTGATGGTACATATCTGGGCGATATCATTTTCATGACTGCTCCACTCAATGCCCCAATATTATTTAGCTCTCACAACAAGTTAAGTCAATCGGGCCGACAATAATCAGCGATCAGGGCGTTGCAATCAGCGCGCCATGAACCACAACCGGCATTTGCACAAATGCCGGTTGTTGAAGGCCCATCTTGCTCTGTATACTGGCGGGCAATACTGAACCTGGTCCGTTGCAGCCGATATGCCGCAACAGGCGGTGGTTGTTTGATGCCGCAACGGACGGAGGCCGAAATATGATTGAATCGGCCATGATGTTCGCGCTCGGTGTTTTCGTGAGCGGACTTCTTGCCCTGACGTTTTTTGGAGCGTATGCGCGACGCACCCGGCGGGTGGTTGAGCGTCGGCTGCGCGCGCGCATGGCCGTCGGCCGCGCCGAGATCGACGCCGAGCGCGACGAACTGCGCGCCCGCAATGCCGTCGAGGTTCGGCGGCTGGAACGCGAGATCGGCCATTTGCGCGATCAGGCCACTGCCTCGCGCCTCGACGGCGACGTCAAGGAACAGGAATTGACGGGCCTGCGCGCCGAGATCAACGCCACGGCGGCCGATATCGAGGATTACGAAGAACGGCTCGACGAGTTGCTCGAGCAACTCCATGACGAAGAACGCGAATCAGCCGAACATGCCGGCGGCAAGCGCGCGCTCCAGTACGAGCTGGAGCGGGAAGAAGAACGTCGCGCGCAGGTTCAGGAAGCCCTGGACAAGACCGGCGAGTTGGCGCGTGAACGCTGGCTGCAAGTGGAGCGCCTGTTTGCCGAAAACAGCGAACTGCGTGCTGCTACCAGTCGCCGCGAACCTGACCAGCCGGCAAAAATATTGCTGAATACCGATACGACTGCGGCCAAAATGACAGATACGGTATCTGGCCCGCCGGCAGCGCCCGCCGCGCCAATGCCCACCTCGTCGAAGCTGCTCCCGGCCGACCGCCCCGATACCGATCAGCGCCCACCCGCTGCACCGCCCGCAACAAACGACGGCCACGCTGCTGTTTCCAGGGTTCCCGAACAACAGGCGGATCGTCCCGATCCCAGGCGAGCCGTACCGCCAGCGCCAGTTGGTAGCATCGCCGCCGCCGTTGCCAAGTTTGAAACCGCCGCCGAAGCGATTGGCAAACCGGCTGATGCGGCAGGTCAGGATACCGCGCCGCCGGATAGCGACGACCAAATCGCCGCGACCGACCCAGCCAACCAGGCAACTGCCAATACAACAGACGACGCGGCCGCCCAATCGGCACAGGTCAACAAAATCGCCTCCGAATTGCATCGCATTGCCGGCGAAACCGCCTCCGGCCTGTTCAAACGGTTCCGGCGCAACAAGCCGGTGACGGCTTCAGGCACGGAAACGCCGGACGGCGATGCCGTCGATCAGCAAAATTCCCCGGCTCAAAATTCCAAGTCCGCTGATGCTCCCGATATCGCCGATCTTTCCAGGACCCGCATCGCCCGCAAGACTTCCGGCATGCCCGGACGCGCCGCCAGTGTCGCCGCCGAGGCGCAACTGATGTCGGCGGTCGAGGAAATTCGGGCCCTCAAGGATACTGGCACAACAAAGCGCCCGCCCCCTGCACCGGCACGCAAGGCCCCCGCCGATCAGGCCGAAACCCACGATGCGCCAGCCGGCGAGTAATTTGCCGGACACCGCCGGCAACTGACGAAAATCGGTCCCCGCCCCCGCGATCGACAGCCAATCGTCTATCGCGTGCGTCTTGGGCCGCTCCAGCCTACAGCCAGCCGCCATCCACAACATAGGTCTGCGCCGAGCAGGCGCCGGCTTCATCCGACGCAAAGAACAGCACCACCCGTGCGACATCCGCCGGCACTAGTTTGCGTTTCACACACTGGTTTTTCAGGAGCTCTTCTTCGTCCTCCGGCTTCAACCAGAGTTCGATCTGTCGTTTCGTCATGATCCATCCCGGCGCCACCGAATTGACCCGGATGTTGTGGGCACCCAGATCCCGCGCCTGGGATCGGGTTAGTCCCTGCACCGCCGCCTTCGCCGCCGAGTAGCAGGGCATGCCACCCTGCCCCAGCATCCACGATATCGAACCCATGTTGATGATCGATCCGCCGCCTTGCGCAATCATATCCGGGGTTACGGCCTGCGCCGCAAAGAACTGATGCTTGAGATTGACCGCAATCCGCTCGTCCCAATATTCAGGGGTCACATCCGCCGCATCGTGTCGCTCGTCGTGGGCGGCATTGTTCACCAGAATGGTGATCGGTCCGAGGACCTCGCGCACCCGCCCGATCGCTTCCTTCAATGCGGCGATGTCGGTCAGATCGACCGGCTCGAAATGGCAATTTTTCCCAAGCTCGGCGGCCAGCGCCTGACCTGCCTCCACATCAAGATCGACAAATCCGGTTTTAGAACCCTGATCATGAAAATGCCGGACCATCGATGCGCCAATGCCGTTGGCGCCACCGGTAATCAGCACCGTCCGGCCCTTCAGGCTGGGATAGGTCGCAATCGTCTGTGTGCCCTTGGCCATCTGCTCTCCCTCGTCATGTCAGGCGCCCGTGCCGGGAGCCTCCCCAGATCAACTCACTCTATAAGCGAGACCCCCAAAACCATGCAATTTTGCCGCATCCAATCCGGCTGAAAATCTGATTTTCTGACAGCAAACCAACAATAACCAGCTGTGTTCATTCAAACATCGGGCTTGATATTTGATGAATCTTTACCCCCACTGTTCATAGTTGGCGCAAATGGGAGCACGGGAAACGTCAATCGTGGATAAATGGGCCATCGTCACACCGGTCTTTGAAGACCGCGAAAGCTTCGCGCGCCTGTGCGCTGATCTTGGTCGGCTGACACCCGGCGTCGCCTTTCATGTGGTCGCCGTCGATGACGGATCGCTGGGCGCCACGCCGCAGATGTCGGCGCTGACCGAGGCGGGACTGGACGGCGAAATCCTTCGCCTTTCGCGCAATGTCGGGCACCAGATGGCCATTTCGATCGGCCTTGCCTATGTCGCCGATGATGCCCGGTTTGCCGGTTGCATTGTCATGGATTGCGATGGCGAGGATCGGCCGGGCGATATTGAGCGTCTTCTGGCCGCAGTGAACACCAAGGATGTGGACATCGCTGTGGCCGAACGCGGCCGGCGCACCGAGTCGGCCAATTTCCGGATTTTCTATATCGTCTACCGTCATTTGTTTCGAGCGCTGACTGGCCAGGTCATCCGGTTCGGCAACTTCATGGCGCTGCGTCCGCAAGCCATCGCCCGGGTTGCCGGCATGCAGGAGGCCGCGACCCACGTCGCCGGCGCCGTGGTCAAATCCAAACTGCGCCGCGCCAGTGTGACCAGCGATCGCGGCGACCGTTATCACGGTCAGACCAAGATGAATTTCGTCTCGCTGGTGCTGCACGGCATGCGTGCCGTCACTGTCTTTGGCGACGCGGTTCTGATCCGCATGGTGCTGGTCTTCGTGCTGATGGCGTGGTTTTCCATCGTCAGCGTCGGCACCGCGTTGAGCCTGAAACTGGCCGGCATGACAGCGCCGGGCTGGGTGACCACAGTAACCGGCTTCATGCTGTCGATATTCCTGCAGACCGGTGTCCTGACCATGATCACGCTGGTCATGAATGGCATGTCGCGGATGGAACCGCCGGCAACCATCATTGCGCGCTCCCGGGCCTTTGTGAAATCCGTCGAACGTACCGAAACCGCGGTGCGCGCCGAAGACCCGTTGGCCGCCCTGGTGTCCCTCGCCAACCGGCACATCCGGGCACGTTAACGGCGATTATCTGATCACGCTGGTACCGTGGTCAGTCGACCACTTGCCGCACCCTGTCGGGGAATTCCATTTCCGTGGAAGTTCGGCAACAACCATCCACCGATCGCCATAAGCGCCGCGTTTGCCCGCCGATCACGGGAAGTTGTGCGCAGCGGCTTCTCGCCATTGCACCAGTGGCCAAAGGGAATTTACTTCGATTCCGGCTCTGATTTCGTCGCTCGCTCGCTCTTTCTCACCTGTTTTTGGAATATTTTTGCCGTACCGGCCGAGCCCCAATCGCCGTCCGACTTTCTGCCAGCAATACGGCCGATAGACCGCCACGCAATGTTGTCCTAACAATTCAGGCTGATCGCGCGGCCAGATTATGTCGACCAACTGGCAGCCGATAACCTATGATCCTGGCCTATCAATCAATGTTGGGCCGGCAACCGGTCTTTTTCCCGAAGGGGCAATTCATGATGAAAATAACCGCCACCGCCGTCGCTCTGGCCTTGTTGGCCTCAACCGCACACGCCGAGACATTCCGCTGGGCCTCGGTCACCGACCCGCAGACCATGGACCCCCACGCGGTCAACTCCGCCCCGGTCCTCGGCTTCCTGAACAATGTCTATGAGGGTCTGGTTCGCCGCAACCGGACGATGGTCGTTGAAGGCGCGCTAGCCGAAAGTTGGGAAGCGCTCGGCGACAAGGGCTGGCGGTTTCATCTTCGCAAGGGCGTGACTTTCCATGACGGCTCGGCCTTCACCGCCGAAGATGTGATGTTCTCCTATCAGCGCGCATCGAGCGAGGCCGCCGACACCGCCTCCTGGTTCGCGCCGGTGTCGGAAGTGAAAATCGTCGACGATTTCACCATCGACTTCATGACCAAGCGGCCCAATCCGATATTTCCCGGCTCCATCGCCAATTTCATGATCATGGACAAGGGCTGGGCTGAGGCCAACGGGGCGCAGTTGCCGGCCAAGGACGCGGAAAACCATGCCACCCTCAACACCAACGGCACCGGCGCCTTTCAGCTTGAAGAGCGTCAGCCGGGATTAAAAACCGTGCTTGTGCCGTTTGGCGACTGGTGGGGCGAGGTCGGGCACAATATTACCCGTGGCGAATTCACGCCAATCCAGAATGCCGCAACCGGCGTCGCGGCGCTCCTGTCCGGCGATATCGACATGATCAACCCGGTTCCCATTCAAGACGCCGCCCGGCTCAACCAGAGCGATGGCGTCATGGTGATCCAGGGCATTGAAGCCCGGGTGATCATGCTCGGCTTTCCACACAAGGCGGCAACGCTGAAATATGGCGCCGATGCCGGCAAGCCCAATCCGTTTCTCGACGCCCGTGTGCGCAAGGCCGTCTCCCATGCTGTCAATGTCGACGCGATCCTGAAGACGATCATGCGCGGCGCGGCCGAACCGGCCTCGCAACTGGTCAGCCCGGCCATGCGCGGCTACTCGGCGGCACAGGCGGCCCGACCGGCATTTGATGCGGCCATGGCCAAATCGCTGCTTGCCGACGCCGGCTATGCAGACGGGTTTTCCTTCGGCCTTAAATGCCCGAATGACCGCTATCTCAACGACGAATCCGTTTGCCAGGCCGTGGTCAGCATGTTGGCCGCCATTGGCATCACCGCCGAACTGGACGCAATGCCGGTGCGCAACTACTGGCCGGAACTGCGCGAGGATAATTTCGACATGTATCTTCTCGGCTGGTCGCCGGGTACATTCGACGCCGAGCACCCGATCCGCTTCCTGGCTTCAACACCGAACAAGGAAAAGAAACTCGGCAGCTGGAACTTCGGTGATTTTTCCAATGCCCGGGTCGATGAACTTCTGCCGATGATCCAGTCGGAAATCGACGCCAACAAGCGCCAGGCCATGCTCGACGAGATAGCGAAAATCCTTCAGGACGAAGCGGCCTATGTCACGCTCTATGTCGAGCCGCTTGTCTGGGGCACGCGGGACAATATCGCCCTGACCCAGCGGTCGGACAATTTCTTCATCCTGCGATGGGTGACCGTCAACTAGCTCGGTAAATAACAGCCGGCGCGCCTTGCGCCGGCTGCACCGATGTTCAGGAGCCAACCACGCCCTTGCGGCGGCGCACCAGCGTTCGGGGCAGCGTAAATCATCTGGCTGAGACCGAGTAGTTCCGAGAGTATTTTCAAGTTCATGCGGTGCTGATCCTCAAAGCGCTGTGAATTTCGATAGATATTTGACGCGGGCGCAATGGGAGATCAAAGCGCGATCTCGCAACATCCGGGCATGGCAATTGCAATCTACACGCTCCATTCTTGGGCTATCGTCGATATCAGTTGACAGAATGAACATCGGGGCGGAATGTTTGGCCCAGTCAATACCCGGTAAAACGCATGTTTTCGCACATCGGGATATCAACGGCGCAAAGACGCCGTTCCAAGGAGGAGCCTCATGTTACGTGTATTATGCGCCAGTGCATCGGCGATCGCGATTTTGGTGGGAGTGGCAAAAGCCGAGCAGGTGACCGTGTTCGGACCGTGGCTCGGACCGGACCAGGAAAATGTCGAGGCCGTGCTGGCTGTATTTGCCGAGGCTTCGGGTCATGACGTGCGCTATGTCGGCTCAGACAGTTTCGAGCAGCAGATCATGGTGGATGCCGAGGCCGGATCGGCGCCTAATGTCGCTGTTTTCCCGCAGCCCGGTCTGGCCGCCGATATGGCCGCTCGCGGGTTCCTGACACCGTTGGCTGACGGCACCGGCGATTGGATCAGGGAAAATTATGCCGCAGGCCAGTCTTGGGTCGATCTGGGTACCTACACCGGCAAAGATAGTGCCGATCATCTGTACGGATTCTTCTACAAGGTCGATGTTAAATCGCTGGTCTGGTACGTG
>CAXMRP010000048.1:0-20453 GCA_964196155.1 uncultured Polyangiaceae bacterium | reverse complement strand
GAATATGGCAAGGTTTCCATGGCGGTGCGCCGGCCGATGGGCGTCGTCTCGGTCATCAGTCCGTGGAATTTCCCGGTGCTGTTGTCGGCGCGCGGCTTCGCGTTTCCGATCGCCGCCGGCAATACGGTGGTGCTGAAACCGTCCGAGGAAACCCCCTGGCTCGGCGGCCTGCTGTTTGCCGAGGTGTTCGAGGAGGCCGGCGTGCCCGAAGGGGTGCTGAACGTCATCACCTGTTCGCGTGATCATGTCGCCGATGTCGGCGATGAGATGATCGAAAACCCGCTGGTCAAGGGCGTGTCGTTCACCGGCTCCACAGCGGTCGGCCGCCAGATCGCCGCCAAATGCGGTGCGCACCTGAAAAAATGCTGCGTCGAACTGGGTGGCAAGGACAGCCTGATTGTCTGCGAAGACGCCGACATGGAGCGCGCCACCCAGGCCGCCAATTTCGGCGCTTTCATGCATCAGGGCCAGATTTGCATGTCAGTGGAAAAGGTGCTGGTCCACGAAGACATCTTCGACACGTTTTTGGAAAAATTCGTCGCCCGCGCCGCCAAGCTCACCGTCGGCGACCCGACCAAGGACAAGGGCCACATCATCGGCCCGTTGATCAACGACAAACAAGCCGCAAAGGTGAAGGCGCAGATCGATGACGCGCTGGCCAAGGGCGCCAGGGCGGTGCTCGGCGGCAAGGTCGATGGCCGCTTTGTCGAGCCGACGATCCTGACCGGTGTCACCCCGGACATGCTGGTTTACCAGGAGGAAACCTTTGGCCCGGTGGTGCCGGTCATTCCGTTTGCTAATGACGACGAGGCCATCGCCATCGCCAACGACAGCGTCTATGGCCTGGCCGGCGGCGTCATGACCGCTGATGAGCAGCGCGGTCTGGAAATCGCCAATCGCATGGAATGCGGCAATTGCCACATCAACTGTTCTTCGGTGAACGACGAGCCGCATGTGCCGTTCGGCGGCTTCAAGTCATCGGGCTTTGGCAAGCATGGCGGGCGCTGGTCGACGGACATGTTCACCGAAACCCGCTGGATCACCATGGAACGCGGCGGCCGTAGTTTCCCGCCGATGTTTTGAGCGTTCCTCTGGTTCGGTCATTCTGATTGGCGGCGCACGGGCGGGATTTTGTTGTCGGTTTAGGACCTGTCAACAAGCCGGTTGATTCAAGGCGCCCACAGGGCGCGTTGGCGCCATGGTCGCGGAACGGAGAGTTTTCCGCGCAGAGGTGGCTTGCTTCCGCCCAGGCAGAGCAATTGCCATGCGCCGCGCCACGCTTCCGGCAGGGCGTATGGTGGTCTGACTCTATCCTCGGGCTCAAAGCCGAAACGCCTGTAATAGGCAGGATCTCCAAGTACGTAGACATGGTACGTGCCGGCATTTTCCAACCGTTGCAAACCCTCACGGACAATCGCCTTACCAATGCCTTGCCGTTGCCAGGCAGGAGCGACGGCAAGCGGTCCCAGTAGCGCGACCATGTTGGTATTTCCGGCAATGCTGCACGGCGTGAATACGACATGTCCCACCAGAGCATTGTCGGCTGTCGCGACAAGCGAGAGCGCATTCGACCCATCGCTTTGCAGTTCCCGCACAAGAGGAAACAAATCCTCATCCGGGAACGCCTCCGGATAGAGCTTTTCGATCGTGGTAATGTCGTTCGGCAAGCTTTCGCGGATTTCAATCTTCTCGATCGTGTCCCCGCCAATCTGGTGCTGATTGCCGGCAATGATCATGCCAACGATTGGTTCCGCCGTGTCCCGACCGGCCGGGACGTCCCCATACTGAGCTGCGACGCCAGCCTCCACCGATCCGCGCAGGTCGTAGACTTCGCCTAACGCGCCAATCAACTCATCCGTATCGGCTTGCGAAAGATCCATGTTCGGCGGCACCATCGCCCGCCATGCCGGATCATTCCGCCAGGTCGCCAGGATCGCCTTGATAGCGCAAAGCGTCGGCTTGGATTGCAGGATCATCCGCAACGCCGTTGTCGTCTCCTGCCACCTGGCCGCATCGGCTTCGGTCGCCGCCGCGAATACCTTCGCCGCAACCGGGCAGGTGATGTTGGTCGACGCCGAAATGCAGCCGACGCCGCCAGCTTTGAGATTGTCGTGCAGCAAAGCCTCGGAACCGGAATAGGCGTTGAACCCTTCAAACGCTGCCAGAAAGGCCAGTGTGTTGTCGAAGTCACCGGAGGAGTCTTTCAGACCGACAAACACACCGGGAAAGGCGGCGCGCAATCGCGTGGTCAGTGACAAGGTTATCGGCACCGCCGACATTTGCGGAATATGATAAAGATGGATGTTCGGCGCGCGCGCTCCCAGCGCTTCGGCCAGCCCGCTGAACCAGGCGAACAGACCCTCTTCTGACGGCGATTTGTAATAAAACGGCGGCAGCACGAGCAATCCGGCAACGCCGGCGTCCAGTGCGGATTTTGACAGGGCGATGGCATCGGCAAGCGCGCATGATCCGGTCCCGGCAATCACCCGGTCCATCGGCAAGCCATCCGCCGCCATCGCTTCCAGCAGGGCCAAGCGCTGTGCCAGTGGGAAGGAATTGGCCTCGCCGGTGGTGCCCAACGGCGCCAGACCATCGCAACCATTTGCTAGCAGCCACCGGCAATGATCGGTGATCCGGCCATGGTCGGGTGAATAGTGCGCATCGATCGCGCTCGACACGGCGGCATAAACGCCTTTGGGCGGGAGTGGGCGGGCCATCGGACATTCCTCCTGTTGCGCCCTGATGCCTCAGTTCGCTGCATTCTGTAAAGCAGCAGGGCGCACCGGCCGCCGACAGGAGCACAGAAATACTGCAAATCCGTTCGCCGGGCGGGATCAGACAACTGGCCAGAGCGCATTCCGAAAAGTGGGAACCGGTTTTCGGACTAAAATGCGCGTGAAAACAAAGAATTAGCGTGTATTGAGTGATTCGATAATCACGAAATACGCTCTAGCCGCCCCGAAACATCTCCGCCGACATCGACCGGACAAGGGCGACAGCCCGGTTCAGATGCGTGCACATGGCGATCCCGGCGGCCGGCGCGTCGCCATCCCGGATGGCGGTGGCGATCTGTCGATGTTCGCTGAGCGAGGTGGCGAGCACGTCCGGGGTCAGGGCCGAACGGATCTGCACCATGATCAAGGAGAGCTGCAATTTATCATTGAGGGCCATCAGCTGGTGGTTGCCGGCGCCATTGAATACTGCACGGTGGAACTGCTGGTTTTCGGCAATATAGCTTGCCGCTGACACCCTTGGCGTATCCAGCCAGATTTCCGCACTCTCCAGATCAAACAGGTCACGGGCGCTACGCTCGGACATATTGTCTGCCGCCCGGCGGGCCGCGAGCGACTCAAGTTCCATGCGAATGTCGAAAAGTTCAAGCGCTTCGGCCAACGTCAATCGCCGGACCAGCGCCCCGCGATTGGGAACGGTCTCGACCAGTCCCTCAGCCGAAAGCCGGCGGAACGCTTCGCGCAACGGCCCCCGGCTGACGCCCAGTTGCCGGGTCAGCCTGGCCTCCACCAGCCGTTCACCTGGCACATAGCGGCCAGCGCGGATTGCCGAAGCCAGCTGCGCGGCAATATCCCGGCCTTTGTCGCCATGGCGGCTTCTGGTCACGAACCCGACCGGATCGCTCACGTCAATTCCACTGAAATGATCCTTTGCTGCCATGATGACCCCTTGATCCATAACTAACCAGATGCCGATCGGCTATCCGTGACCGTTTTACCCTGTTCAGCACTCTGCCATAAGTTGCATTGACAATCGCGATATTGTCCTACAATTTCCCGGCCAACAAATCGGATACCGGAGGGGGAACTTCGGATGCCGTGGCCTTTGGTGCGGTGTGACACCAAATGGTCAACGGCGGCAGCGGCACGGAGCGAAATTTGTCTAGCCGGGCTCCAGCCGACAATTCCACGCAGCCAGTCTGGAAAATCCGGACCGACAGGTCCAATTTTGGTGCGCGCTGTTAAGGCAGTGCCAAGCGCATAATGCTGGCTGTATAGTGCCGGGCACAATATGTCGGGAAAATAATGCCGGCCCGGTGCCATCGCTCCCGGCACAAACACGGGCACGAAACCCGGTCCGGACTAATTGAGGGAGCAGGCCATGCGAAAAATGCAAACCCAGGGCGTACACCACATCACCATCGTCGGTGCCGATCGCCAAACCTCTATCGGTTTTTGGGAAGGCGTGCTCGGCATGCCCTTCGTATTTGAACAGCCCAATCTCGACCGGGCGTCCGAAAACCATCTATATTTTGATCCCGGTGACGGGCGGCTGATCACCATCTTCACCGACGAGGACCGCAAGCCTGAGCCGGACCGTACCCCGACCGACATCGGCTGCGTCCACCACGTGGCGTTTTCCGTGTCGAAGGCAACCTTCAGCCAGACTGTCGAGCGGCTGGACGAGCGCGGCATCAAGCATTCCGGAGTCAAGGATCGCGGCTTTATGGATTCCATCTATTTCAAGGACCCGCTCGGTCTGCTGATCGAACTGGCCGCGTTCCGGTTCGAGCCGCCGTCGGGTTGTACCCACGGGCAGGTGCTTCTTGAAGCCCACAAAATCAGGGTAGCGCGGGGCGAATACAATATCGACGAGACCCATCTTGCCGATGCGATCGAACAGTTGGTGGCAAAAAACCGCGACAGCCTGTCCGATGACCGCGGGCCGAAGGACCCCTACGCCAGCGGCTGATGCCGCGACCAAAGACCTGGATTTTCGCTCGAGCGCAACGCTGTTGGCGGCAGGGCCTTGGGTCGGGCACCAAGGTAAAGCAAGTCGTTCGGCAAATCACCTGTTGCCACAAAACTCAGTTTAGTATGGGATCGGGTCCGTCCAGCCGGCGAATTTCGGCCGCCGCCCCGGCGAAAGCTTGCGGAAACCGGGTCAGAACCAGCGGATCATGACCGGGCACAATTCGGCCATCGGTCCCGGCAAGTTCGCGCAATCGGTCAAAGCCGCGCAGCATCTTTTCGACATCGGCGACGATAACGAACGGCTTTCGCGCTTCGAAATTCTCATAAAAATGCGAAGCATCCGAGGCCAGAACCAGCGGACCGTGGGCCGTGTGTACCCGCACCGCCTGTAGGCCGGAACTGTGCCCGCCGATCAGGTGCACGCTGATACCCGGCGCAATCTCCGCGTCGCCATCATGGAAAGTCACCAGGCCGCTATACAGGCGCTTGACTGCCTCGCAGACATGGCTGGCGGTGAACGGCTCGCGCAGCGTGTCGTGGCACATGCATCGCCCGGTGGCGTAGGCCATTTCCGCTTCCTGAAGGTGGAGCTGCGCGCCGGCAAACTGCGTCAGTCCGCCCGCATGGTCATAATGTAGGTGCGTGACGATAATGCTGTCGATGGTCTCCGGCGCAATCCCGATTTCGGCAACGGCAGCGCGCGGCTCGATCAGCACCGGCCGTTTTCGCGCCGCCGCTTCAACGCCGTCAAATCCGGTATCGACCAGGATTGTGCGGTTTTCGTTGCGGATCACCCAGACGAAGTAATCGATAGGATGCGGCCCGGTCGGATTGTCGTCGAAAATAAACGTGTCGGCCCGGATGCGATCCGTCCGCTCGGCATATTTGATGGCATAGACTTCATAGGTTTCCGGATCGGCCATATTCGCCTCCTCCCGTTTCGCGCCCTGGCGCCGGGTTAAATCGACAACGTCTTGGTTAGTTTTTCCGCCGCCTTGATCAAATGCGGGATTTTGATTTTGGCACGTTCCGCCGAGAGTCGTGCCGTTGGTCCGTGAAGCGCCAGTGCGGCGAGAAATCGCCCTTTTCCGTCCACAACCGGAACCGCCAGGCCGACCATGCCCAGCATGAACTCCTCATTGTCCACGGCATAACCTTTGCGCGCGACTGCCCGCAACTCCAGCACAAGTTCGCACCGGTCAACGATCGTGTTTGGCGTCGGCGCCGAAAACTGCATCGTGTCAAGGATCGTGTTGCGAGCACGGGTTCGCAGCGCGGCAAGATAGACCTTGCCGCTGGCAGTGCAGTGAAAGGGGACATCGCTGCCTACCGGAATCTCGATCCGAAACGGCCGGCCGGTTTCCGCCCGGTCCACATAATGCATGCCGCCATCGCCCGGCATCGTGAAATTGACTGTTTCGCCGATCGCCTCGGCCGCCGCCTTGAGCACCTGATGCCGGGCGATGTGAAGATGGGATGCTTGCAACACAGCCGATGACAGTTTGAGCATCCGCCGCCCCGGTTGCAGGCGGCGACCTTCCGTATCGGCGGCCAGATAACCTTCATCGACGAGCAGTCGGCACAGGCGGTGGATGGATTGTTTGGGCAATCCCAGATGGCGGTTGATTTCCGTCGGCGTCAATGGCCGGTCCGAGGCGCCGAACGCCTCCATAATCCGCAGCATCCGCAAGTTGGTCGGAATTCGCGTCTGCTCGGTCACTGCGCCCTCCGATCACCGGGTTTGCAAATACTGTGCGACTGCACCGATCACCCGCACCGCAACCGCGCGTAAGGGTTATCGATACGGTTGAGACCAATAGTCTCAAAAATCGAAAATTCTGCAAGCCTGTCGCTGTAAAATACGACACGCGTAACAGACCACAATTACAGTTGCACAGCGCCGCTGCGCATTCTTATTGCCACAATACCGTCCATTGTGATCGGCAATGCCGCTGGGCCGGAACAAGCGGCGCGAGCGCCTTTGCCCTTGTGGTCAAGCGTCTGTTTTGGCGCATTATCCCGTCTGGCGAATATCGCCGGCCTCGTCTTTCACCCGCGCCATCGCTGGATCATAAAGCGGCCTCAAGTGTACGGTGCAGGGTACGCGTTCGCTCGCGACTTCCAATTCATACGAACCCGCCAGGACATATTCGTTGGTGACACCCGCCGCGTTGCGGACATAGCCGTAACCAATCGCCTTGCCAATCGTGTGCCCAAATCCGCCAGATGTCAGCCAGCCACACCGTACGCCGTTGCGGAACAGCGTCTCCCGCCCATGCAATACGACCCGGTCGTCATCGACGGTGAACCCGGCAAACCGTTTGGCCACACCGCCGGCGAGTTGGGCCATCACTGCTTCGCGCCCTTTGAAGTCAATATTCTTTGCCGTTTTCACCGCCCAGGCCAGGCCCGCCTCGACCGGCGTGTGGTCGGGCCCAATATCCGATCCCCAGGCGCGGTAGCCCTTTTCAAGGCGCAATGTTTCGATAGCCCGGTAACCGGCATTGGCAAGACCGAAGGGCCGGCCCACCGCCATCAGCGCATCATAAACGCTGGTGGCGTACTCGGTAGGCAGATGCAGCTCCCACCCCAATTCGCCAACATAGGTGATGCGCAGCGCCCGCACCGGACAGCCGGCGATACCGATCTCGCGGTGAGTGCCAAAAGAGAAGGCGGCATTGGAGACATCATTGCGGCTAACCGCCTGAAGAATGTCACGGGCCCGTGGTCCCATCAGCGACAGCACCGCATAAGCCGATGTCACATCCACCAGCTGGGCATTCAAGTTGGTCGGGATGTTGCGGGCAATCCAGTCAAAATCATGGGTCGCAAAGCCGGTTCCGGTGACGATGTAATATTCGTTTTCGCTGATCCTTGCGACCGTCAGATCGCATTCAATCCCGCCGCGATCGTTCAGCATCTGGGTATAGACCAGCGAGCCCGGCGCCTTGGCCACATCATTGGCGGCAATCCACGACAGGGCGGCTTCCGCATCGGGACCTTTCAATATGAATTTTGCAAACGATGTCTGGTCGAACAGAACTGCGGCCTCGCGCGCCGCCCGGTGTTCGCGGCCGACCGCATCGAACCAGTTGGGCCGGCCAAACGAGTAGATATCCTGCGGCCGCTCGCCGGCACTGTCGTCGGCAAACCAGTTGGGCCGCTCCCAGCCCAGCTTTTCGCCGAAACAGGCGCCGGCTTCGCGCAACCGCCCGTAAAGGGGCGACTTGCGGCACGGCCGGCCTGAGGCATGTTCCTCGTTCGGCCAGGCCATGGTGTAGTGCTTGGCATAGGCCTCCAGGGTACGTGAGCGCACCCAGTCGGTATCAAAATGCGGGCGGCCAAACCGGCGAATATCCACTGGCCACAGATCGAAAGGCGGCTCGCCCTTGGCGACCCATTCGGCCAGCGCCATGCCGGCCCCGCCACCGGCAGCGATACCGAAAGCGTTGAATCCGGCACCGACGAAAAAGCCTTTTTGTTCCGGTGCCTCGCCGAGAATGAAATTACCGTCCGGCGTAAAACTCTCCGGGCCGTTGACCAATTCCTTGATGCCGGCAGTTTCCAACGCCGGCACCCGCTCCAAAGCGCGCCGCATCATCGGCTCGAAATGATCGAAGTCGGAATCAAGCAGCGTGTAGTGGAACCCGTCCGGAATGCCGTTGACGGCCCAGGGAACCGGATTGGCCTCATAGCCGCCCATCACCAACCCGCCAACATCCTCCTTGTAGTAGGTCAGTGTATCGGGATCGCGAAGGGTTGGAAGATCCGGGGTAATGCCGTCTATCTTTTCAGTAATCATATATTGGTGCTGCACCGAAACTAGCGGCACATTGACCCCGATGGTCCTGGCAAATTCCCGGGTCCACTGTCCGGCACAACACACGACAACGGACGTCTCGATGGTGCCAGCGGAAGTTTCAACGCCGATGATCTTGCCGCCTTCGCGCAGTACTTGTGTGACTGCGACATCTTCCACAATCGTCGCCCCGGCAGTCCGCGCCCCGCGCGCCAGCGCCTGGGTGATATCCGATGGGCTCGCCTGACCATCGGAGGGTAAAAACGCCGCGCCGACCACATCGTCGACCCGCATCAGCGGCCACAGGTCCCGCGCTTCTTCGGCGGACAGAAGATGCATGTCGAGGCCGAAGGAATGCGCCGTGGTCGCCTGCCGGCGAACTTCCGTCCAGCGCTCCTGATTGCAGGCCAGCCGCAAACCGCCATTCATCTTCCAGCCGGTTCCAAGCCCGGTCTCTTCTTCCAGCCGGTTATAAAGATCAACCGAATAACCCAGCAGCTGGGTGATGTTGGCGTTCGAGCGTAACTGGCCGACCAGACCGGCGGCGTGGAAGGTTGTGCCGGAGGTCAGTTTGTGCCGTTCCACCAGCACGATATCGGTCCAGCCGAGCCGCGCCAGATGATAGGCGGTCGCGCAACCAACGATACCGCCACCGATTATCACCGCTTTGGCTGACTTGGGAAGTTCACTCATGTCCGTCTCACATTTTCCGGAATGCGTCATAGGCGGCTTCGAAACGCGCCAGATTTTCGGCGGTATAGGCCGCATAGTCGAAATCGATGGTGGAATGGATTTCCGAAACCATGCTCCACAGGGTCTCGCGCAGCAGCGAGGCGCATTTCATTGCCTGATAGCGCCGCCACACTTCGTCCGACGGCACGGTTCCGAAATAAGCCTCCAGCAGCCAGCGCTCCTGTTCCACGCTTAGTTCATTGTTGGAGGCCAGACCGCCCAGATCGAACAGCGGCGAATTGAAGCCACCATAGTCCCAGTCGATGAGCCACAACCGGTCGCCGTCATCGATGATGTTTGCGGCCAGAAGATCATTGTGGCCAAAGGCGATATCGAACGACCCGGCGGCGATTTCCAGCGCTGCGCCCGCCGCCGAGAGGTCGCCAAGTATTGCCCCGTGGCGGCTGTCATTCAGCCCGCTCACATAGTCACGGATGACATGAAAAACCCAGAAAATCAGCGCCGGTCCGCGCAATTGCTGCGGAATATCGCGATGACACGAGCGAACCAGCCCCACGATGCGCGCCAGAATTTGCCGATCGCGAACATCCTCCGGTGTCAATGTCCGCCCCTCGATATGCTCGATCACCATCAGGCCGGGCTCGGCATGAATGACCTTCGGCGAAACCCCGGCCGCATGGGCGGCGCGGCTGGCCGCAAGCTCATTGAAGCGCAGGACATGGTGGAGCGGGATATCGTCACCCAAACGCACAACAAAAGCGCCAGTGCGGTCAGTAACTTTGAAATTCCTGTTGGTTATGCCGCCGGCAAGCGGTGCGATATCCGGTACGCCGGACCAGATTTCAAGCGCAGCAATTCGGGAGATCGCCTCAGCCATCGGCATCTGCCAGGCCATAGCGACCCTGGGCCGCCTTGGCCGAGGCCAGGATCAGCCGGTCAGCGATGATGGCGATGAAAGACCTTTGGGATTTTGATAACATGCTATCCACTTGGGCAGAGATGGCGCCGCCGGCGTCGGCGGAACCACACCGGGTGGTTTCTCTGCTTCTATGTCAAAGCCAAAGGTTAGGCCAAAATCATTGAAAGGCACAGACCGTTACGAAATGACCGTCGGTCACTATGTTCACCCGAAAGCCGTCTTCAAGGAAAATATCAACAATGATCCCAATAAGGGATTCTCAATCAGCCGGGATTCACGAAGGCAATTCGATTGGATCATGCCGCAACCGGCGGCACCCGCGCTCCGATATCTGGAAGGCCGTTACTTGACACGACGGCGGGCGGGCAATTGTCGCCAATAACACAGCGGATTGGCAGGACGATCATGTCTGTTGGTGGAATCAAGGGGGGAGTAGCAACGGGACTCTATTACGCCGATAAATTCCTCACATGGACATCGCCCGATCCCTACGATTTAACACCGGCCTACTGAAGGAGACAGCATGCCGATCGTGGAGAAAGCCCGGAAAATCGTCGGCGAAAAGTCTCACATTGGATTGAGGGAATTCCCTAACGGCACCGTGATCACGGGCAATTATACAGAAAACGGGCCGGAATATTATTTCCACAGGCTGTTTGGACCTTTGGCAGTGCAGGAGATAGATGATCTGCAGAATGCGATTGGCTTTCCAATACCGGAGCCGCTTTATGAATTCTACAGGGTAGCCAACGGCTTCATGCTGTACGATAGCTATCTGAACATATATGGCGTTCAGAAATATTTAGATCGAGGAGACTTTGATGCCATGCACTGCCTTCCATTCGATGTATATAACATGTGCATTTACTACAAGACGATAAACATGAATAATAAAGATTTCGTTTTTTCCAAATATAAAGATAATACATTGATTTATATCAATAATTCATCTCTTAATGTACACCGATGTGCAGAATAAGACGCAAGTATTACAATAAACACTTGGGACAATCTGGAACATTGATTTGACGCAGAAAGTAATCGGGTTTCCCAATTGTTTGACGAGAACGCCAATCTGAAAGTTGACGAGACCGATACGGCGCCGCCGCCTGACAGGCAGAACTAGTGCCAGCTGCCTGCCGATGATCGCACCGGCGGCCCGGAATCCGTTGCCTGCGGCAACGACCGGGTGTTCGCTTGCCTCGGATCAATCCACCCATTGCACCGGACGGCGCTCACGGTGTGCGAGGGCCCGCCCGCCAACGGCATCACCGCCTGGCTGCACCGGGACCACCTCAACTCCGTAGGCCTTAGTTGGACGTATTGGGCCACCGACAGCGCCGGTCCTGAACGAGATCAGCACCGCCCGCTTGACGATTGGCGTTTGAGACCCCTTATGACAGGACTGGCGCGCCATTGGCGTGTGGATTTTACTCTCGGAGAAAATTGATGTCCGGTCCCGACCAGAAAACGGCGGTCGCGCCCCAAGCTATTCCTCAATCGGCCGCCGATCAGGCCCCCGATCAGGCTATCGATGCAGCCATTGACCCGGTATGCGGCATGACGGTCAAACTCGGCGCTGGCAAACCAAGCCTGATCGATGACGGCACCGAGTATCATTTCTGTTCCCGGTCCTGCCACGACCGCTTCAGGGCCGATCCGTGGTTTTACCTGTCAGGCAGCAACAAGCGCAAAATAAAAGCCGCGCCCAGGGACGCCACCTACACTTGCCCGATGGACCCTGAGATTATTCAGGACCATCCCGGCACCTGTCCGATCTGCGGCATGGCGCTGGAGCCGATGGGCGGCGTTTCGGACGGACCCAACCTTGAGTTGATCGATTTCACCCGCCGCATGTGGGTCAGCATCGCGGCGGCAGTTCCCGTCCTGATTCTGACCATGGCGCCAATGATCGGCCTGCCGGTGCGCGAGTGGATTGGCGAGCAGACGGCGCTTTATCTGGAATTCGCACTGGCGATCCCCGTCATATTGTGGGCGGCCCGGCCAATCTTTGCCCGTGGCATCAGTTCGTTCCGCAACCACGCGCCCAACATGTGGACGCTGATTATGCTCGGCGTCGGTGCGGCCTTTGGCTACAGTGTCGTCGCCACCTTGCTGCCGGGGCTGTTTCCCGATGCAATTCGTGGGGTGTCCGGCCAGGTGCCGGTGTATTTTGAAGCCTCGATCGTCATCATCGCGCTGGTCTTCGTTGGTCAGGTGCTGGAACTGCGGGCTCGCGAGCAGACCGGCGATGCCATCCGCGCGCTGCTCGACCTTGCCCCGCGCACTGCCCGGCGCATCCAGCCAGACGGCACGGAGTTCGATGCCCCACTGGAAAACATTCTGACTGGTGACCACCTGCGCATCCGTCCCGGCGAAAGTGTGCCGGTCGATGCCGTTGTCGTTGAGGGCCGCTCCTCTGTCGATGAAAGCTTGATCACCGGCGAGCCGGTGCCGATCGAAAAATCAGCCGGCGATCCGCTTGTCGGCGGCACGATCAACAAGAATGGCAGCCTCATCGCCAAGGCGGTCAAGGTTGGCGACGAGACCATGCTGGCAAAAATCGTTGCCATGGTGGCCAGCGCCCAGCGCTCCCGCGCCCCGATCCAGAGCCTGGCCGATCGCGTTGCCGCCTGGTTCGTGCCGGCAGTGGTTCTGGCCGCGCTCATTGCCTTCGTCACCTGGCTGGCGGTCGGGCCGGAGCCCGCCATCGTCTTTGCCATCGTCTCGGCGGTTTCGGTGTTGATCATTGCCTGCCCGTGCGCCCTGGGCCTGGCGACCCCGATGTCGATCATGACGGCGACAGGTCGCGGCGCGCGCGCCGGCGTCCTTATCCGCGATGCCACGGCGCTCGAACACATGGCCCGGGTCGATACGCTGATCGTCGACAAGACCGGCACGCTGACAAAGGGACAGCCGGTATTGACCGATGTTCAGGCGATGGGTGGGCTCGACAAGGCGATGGTCTTGCGCCTGGCCGCATCGCTGGAGCGCGGATCGGAACATCCGCTGGCCGATGCGATTGTTGCCGGCGCACAGGCGAAAAAACTTGCCCTGCAGCCGGTGGAGGCGTTTGAGGCCGTCACTGGCCATGGCGTCAAAGGCCGGATCGACGGCCACTCGGTTGCCCTTGGAAATTCCGCAATGATGACCGTATCCGGCGTCGATGCGGCGTCCAGCGAAGAGGCGGCGGAGGCGCTTCGCAGCGATGGCAAGACCGTGATGTTCGTCGCCATCGATGGCGCACTCGCCGGTCTCGTCGCCGTTGCCGATCCGATCCGCGACAATGCCGCCGAGGCGGTCAGGGCGCTGCATACGGCCGGCCTGACAATCATTATGGCCACCGGCGACAATGAGACGACGGCGGCTGCCGTTGGTCACAGGCTGGGCATTGACGATGTCCGCGCCGGATATTTGCCAGAAGACAAGAAAGCGCTGGTCGATGCGCTCCATGCCAAGGGCCGCAAGGTCGCCATGGCTGGAGACGGCATCAACGATGCCCCGGCGCTCGCCGCCGCCGACGTCGGCATCGCCATGGGAACCGGTGCCGATGTCGCGATGGAGAGCGCCGGTATCACACTTTTGAACGGTGATCTCGGCGGCATCGTGCGCGCCCGCAAACTGGCCCGCGCCGCCTTGAGCAATATCCGCCAGAACCTGTTTTTCGCTTTTTGCTACAATGCCGCGGGCGTACCGATCGCCGCCGGCGTCCTATATCCGATTACCGGCATGCTGCTATCGCCGATGATTGCCGCCGCCGCCATGAGCCTGTCTTCTGTTTCCGTCATCACCAATGCGCTCCGCCTGCGAAACGTCGCACTTTAGCCGCCGGCAGCGATAGATTTCGCAATTTGTGGTGCTGGCCAGCGAAGCGCATCATATTATTTGTCGCGCTGTTGCAGTAATTCCGTTGTTGCAAGTCTTGAATGCCTGCAAAGCCGGCAACGATTGAATACAATAGGCCCGCGAACTGGCACCGAACTAGAGCCAGGACCCATTAATTTCAAAAATGTCGAATGACGGCTCCGAGCCCTTTGCGGTCATGGCAAACGTGTCGCAATTTGAATGGTTCACCATTGGGTCCGCCGTCACTTTTGACCCCAATCGGTCATTAGGCTGACCTATGGAGAAGGCGTCGGCGACGGGGTAGACTAATCGGCTTATTACGCTCAGGGCCGAGCGTAATTCCAGGGCATGAGTATAGTCGATACTGGTGATCTTGTGATCTGCGATGCGTTACTGTCAGAGTATGGGCTGCTTTGAGTCAGACTGGGATGAGACCCCAGGTTCGACGGCTGATGGCCAGCGCCTGGAGGCGGACATTCGCTAGCAGCCGATCACCTGCAGCGATACATCGGTTGGGTGCCGGGTATTTAACTGGGATTGCCAAGACCCGTGCATGATGGCAGTCTGAGACCCGCAAGATGGCCATCGGTTGGAGGTCGACGGAGGTCTCTTGATGGTGGGCAGGCGGCGTGAAATTGCTCGATTTGCTATGCGTATAAATGTCAACGAAGAAAAGGGTGGAAAATGAAAATATTGGCGTTTCGTTTCACGGCAATCCTCGTTGTAACCACATTTACTGTGCTTGTGGCGCAGACAACTCAAGCAAGAGCGAAAAAAATCAGAGGAAAAGATAACATACAGTCGGAGTTTAACATTTGTCGAGCGCAATTGGACACTGAAGAAATCCACGGCGACAAAGGACTTTGCTGCTCGAAAAAATGGGGATACTGCATAGAGTGTGACACTGATGGGAATTATTGCGTAAAAAGTACATACTTGATAAGAAATCCCACTCCGAATGTACCAACGCCCGTGGATGAAGTCTTAGCGCCAACTCCCGATGAGCCAAAGATATTTAGACCCATGTTACGGCTTCAAACGCCCGTGGATGAAGTCTTAGCGCCAACTCCCGATGAGGCAAAGCCATTTAGACCCGTGTTTCGACTTCAACAACAATCCGCACCAGTCGCACGCTAAATACATATGCCAACAGACCTGACGACAGAGTCGGAGTCCAGATCAACCAGGGGTCGGGCTAACACTGCTGTCCATGTCGAGAATGATCATCTTCGCAGGACGACGGTCATGAACGTGAGCGTCCGGTTATGCCGCCCCTATCTTTGGCCAATGGCGCGGGTTACGCTCTGGTCTGGGCGTAACGCCAGGGGAGAAGTTGGTCTGTGCGGCTTTGATGGACCGGCTAAGGTAGCGGGATGGCTATGATAATCCGAAAATTGATTGGTGCGGCCGCCGGAGTGGTAATCGCGCTGTCTGCGTCTGTCGTGCTCGCCGATGGGCAAATTCTGACCGCCAACATTCAACATGTCGCGACTGGCCGCTATGTCGATGCGCATGTGACTGCGGACCGAGAATATAGCATCGTCACCCGGACGTTCCAAGACAACAAAACGCAGCGATGGAAGTTGACCCACGAGGGCGGTGGCATTTTCATAATTAAATCGGTCAGCAACGGCCGGTATTGGGATGCACATGTGACTGCTGACCGGGACTATGGATTGGTCACCCGACCCTTCCAAAACAACGATACGCAGCGATGGAAGCTGACCGACATGGGCGATGGCACCCGCACAATCCAACAAGTCACAAACGGCCGCTATGTCGATGCGCATGACACTGCGGACAAAGACTTCCGCATCGTCACCCGACCCTACCAACGCAACACTACGCAGCGATGGCGGATCAAGCCGATTGCTGACAATATAAAAAATTGTCTGCCGGTCATTGGGTGTTTCTAGACCGTAGCCCAAGTCACCTGGTGTCATGAACCACATCGATCCACACTCCGTCATCGTTCCCACGACCAAGCACGCGGTCCGAGCTGCGATACAGCGATCGCAAGCTTCGGCCCGGAGCTGAGCCGGACCTACGCAATCCCAAGACGGTGGCGAAGTGGCGTGTGCGGCCGGTGAACCCCACGATGCGCGAGCTGTCCCGCATCGGAGGTGGTCCGCGAGCCATGAAACTCAAGCTTCAGGCGGCGGTCGAAATCGAGCCTGAGAACGCCGTTGCTCGATTCACCCGTTGGGTTCTCCATAACGGTCCCGATTGATCCAGTTTAAGATACTGATTATCATGACTGAATCGCAACCACCTGCGCCGAAAATAATCACGTCATCCGGCGAATGCGGGTTAAGACGCCCAGACCGCGACCCGGTGGGTCGTGCCTGTCAGACACTCCCAATGTCGCTTTGTGGCACAAAGCTGCCTGCCAATCTGTGTCGCAAATCGGATAATCACCACCGCTTATTGAGTCCGCTTTGTCCGCACAGCAGTCATTCGACATCTTTGAAATTAGTGGGTCCTGACCCTAGCGCGGTGACAATTTTTCCCGCGGTCTCTATTAGCTCGCTGCGCGGTGCCCTTGTCTCTTATGTCAGCCCGAACAATTGCCATCTCCCGAATTCGGCAGCGGCTGGCAACCACTATGGCTAGTGAATCAAAATGTGATCCCCTGACGCCAACCTGTTCGGACTGTTCGCGAAATCAAGACTTGGACAAAGTGCGGATAGCTTCCTTCATCGACGTTTCGGCCTGATTGATCGATGCCGTTACACTTTCAAAGGCCCGGGTCACCGCAATCAGCCGGGTGATCTCCGCGATCGGGTTGACGTTGGATTTCTCAACGAACCCCTGCTTGATGCCGTTGGCGGTAAAATCGAGGATCGGCTCGGCTTCGCCATCATAAACCACCGCCGATGCGCCATAGCGCACAAGATCGGCGTCCGGGGGCAGGGCGAACAGGCCGATTGCGCCAACCTGACGGCCATTTTGCAGGATCATGCCATCATGGGCGATCTCCGGCGGGCCGGCATTGGGGTCCAGCTGGATCGGTGCGCCACCGACATCCAGCACTGCAATGCCGGTGATTGATACCACGTCCCCGGCCTCGGTGATCTGCAATCGGCCGTCGCGGCTGTAAACCGTGGTTCCTTCATCTTCAAATCCCAGGAACCCGTCGCCTTGCACGGCGACATCCAGCGGGTTGCCGGTTTGCGTCATCGCACCGGCCCGCCGGTCGATATAGGGCTGGCCTGCGGAAACGAACGTGACGGCCCCGGACGCGACAGGGGAGACCAGACTGTCAAACTGGATACCGTCGGCACGAAACCCGGTTGTGCCGATATTGGCGACATTGTTGGCGATCGAGGTCATCTGCTGATCGAGCGCGACCTGTGCGGACAGAGCAACATAAAGGCCCGATTGCATGTCTATCGGCCCCCAAGTTTCAGGGATTGCAGGCTTTCCAGAATCTGTGAGGAAAGGCCGATCGGGGCCGGTTGCCCGATCTGAACCAGCGCCGTTTGCGGTACCTGCGACGGGTTTTGCTGATCCCACATGATTGCAAACCGGTTCAAGAAGGCATCGAGTTTTTCCGAATCGGTAAAGTCTTCAATGTCGATTCGCTCATTGATCAGCGCTACCTGCCGGTCAATCTGGATCCCCGCCGCTGCCGCCGGCATGCCGATCGCTGTCATTACCACTTGCCGCAGCGCTGGCTGGGCGAGGATTTCGAGGGTGTTTTCAAGGCTCGGCGCCTTGCGGCGAAAATACAATGCCAGCCGCACACCCTCATTGGTCTGACCGGCTACTTCTTCCAGTGTCTGCTGCAAGTAGCGGTCGATTGTTCCCGACTGGGTGCGCGAGAACGCCATGGTCGCGTCGCCGTAGCGCACAAAATTGAAGGTTTCGGCAAATTCACGAAAGCGCGGATCGTTGAGCTGGCGCGTGAACCCGTCCGGATCATCCACGCCGCTTTCCAGCACCTTGCGCATGTAGGCTGTCGCGTAGGTCATTTCCTGCAGGCCGAACGCCTTCATTGCGTAAGAATAAAGCCGGCGGTCGGCCAGGAATTCATCAATCGATTTCACCGCGCCGATATTCGCCCGGTAATATTCGGTTTCCCGCGCTTCCATCGGCCGGGTGGCGACAGTCTCCAGCGCCCGGCCCATGTCGGCGCTGATGCGCTGATATTCCTGAAAGGTTGGTATCACATTGTGCTCCCGGCGATGGCTGCCCGCAATATCGGCCTCGGTATCCATCAAACACGCCGGCCTTGTGCGAACCTGATGCGCTGCTCCAGATCATGGCGGCGTTACCAGATTGCGCCAGGCCAGCCGCCCGCGTTCAGCCTCACGCAAGCTGCCGCCGCTATCGGCTCTGCACACGCATATTTTCATGCAAGGGCAGGCATCCATTGACCATCGCGATCGGATTTATCGTCACTATTTCTTGCCTACTGGGCGGCTTTGCAGCCATGGGCGGTCACATCGCCGTCATCTGGCAACCTTGGGAATATGTCATTATTGGCGGCTCGGCGCTCGGCATCTTCATATTTGCCAATCCGTTTTCGACCATCAAGGATGCCGGCAAGGCGACCATCGAAGCATTCATGAATGCACTGCCCAAGCGGCGTGATTATCTCGATGTGCTGGGGCTGTTGTTCGTGCTGATGCGCGAGTTGCGCGGCAAGGCGCGCAACGCCGTTGAAGGGCACATAGAAGATCCCAACGAGTCGGAAATTTTCCAGAAATTCCCCAAATTGCTGGCCAACAAGGATCTGACCAGCTTCATCTGCGATTATGTCCGCCTGTACATGATCGGCAACGCCCGCACTCACGAGATCGAGGCGCTGATGGACGAGGAAATCCAGACCCTTTCCCACGACAAGTTGAAATCCTACACCGCGCTCGCAGGCATCGCCGACGGGCTGCCGGCGCTGGGCATTGTCGCCGCCGTGCTCGGCGTCATCAAGGCGATGGGCGCGCTGGATCAGTCCCCTGACCTGCTCGGAAAACTGATTGGCGCGGCGCTGGTTGGCACTTTTGCCGGTATTTTCCTGTCTTATGGCGTGGTTGGCCCACTGGCGAACAAGATCAAGATCGTCCGCGAAAAGCAGGTTCGGCTCTATGTCATTGTCAAGCAGACCCTTCTGGCTTTCATGAACGGTGCCGTGCCGCAAATCGCCGTCGAACACGGACGCAAGACCATCTCAGCCAAGGACCGGCCCTCGATCGACAATGTCGAGGAAGAAACAATGTTTGCCGGCTCCGGTGGCGGCGAAGCAGCGCAGGAGGCCGCCTGAACCATGGCCGATGCCGCACCGGTTCTTGCCACCGGCGATCATCCGTTCGCAGCCCTGATCGATCCGCCGTTTCCCCCGCTGGATGACCTGCCGCACTTTATCGCCGTCCTGGAAAATGCAGCGCAGCGCACCGGCGAGGATCTGCAGGCACATATTCCCGACCCGATCACTGTCGAACTGTCCGACACCACTTTAAAGCTGGCCCGGGATGTCCTGTTGCCCGGCGACGCCGATCCCGTCACTGGCATCTTCTCAACAACGCTGTTTACCCAACCGGTGCTGGCCATGCTGCCGCGCCAGGCGATCGATACACTCATCGAGGCGTTGTTTGGCGGCAGAGGTGCGATTTCCACGCCGCCGGTAGCCGAAACGGAAACTGCGGCCGCCCCGGTCGACGATGGCGCGACTGATGTTCACCAGAAAGACGATATCCAGGCGCGCGACAAGCTGTCGCCGATCGAACATTCCGTCGCCGGTTTTATCATCGCCCATCTGGGCAAGGGGCTTGGCGCCGCGTTCAGCGATGTTTTGCCGGCGCAGTTTTCGCTGACCAGCCTGATGTTCGGCGAAAGCACCGACGAATTGATTGATAGCGAGGAAGAGGTGGTGGCGGCACACATGGCGCTCACGCTGGCCGGGCAGGCGATCGATCTGGCGCTGCTGATACCGGTCACCGCACTCAAGCCGATGCGCGCCCGTTTCGCCGGTGGCAGCAGCGCCCGGCCACTTGCCGGACCATGGCACCAGACCATGCAGAACTCACTGGGTGAAGTGGTGCTGGAACTGCGGACCATACTCGATGAGCACACACTGACTGTTGACGAAATCATCGGATTCGCGCCCGGTTCGACAATTCCGCTGACTGCCGGTCCGGAAAAGCTGGCCCGGGTCGAATGCGAAGGCCAATCGCTGTTCAAATGCCGGATCGGCGAACAATCAGGCGCCTACCTGCTGCGTGTTGAAGAGCCCGTTTCGGAGTATCCGTCGCATAGCCAATCATCCAGTAGTCCCACGCATTGAGATCATGGACCCATCGCCCGTGCCAGAGGAAAAAGACACCAGTTCACCCGCCACAAGCGGGCAGGATCAACCCGTGCCCGGCACCGGTGAAAGTCTGCCCGAAACCCATGCCGGGGCAACCGCAAAATCATCGGCCGGCCAAATGTCAGCAGGGACTATGTCTGCCGGCAATCCGGTCATGCAGATTGCGGTACCGGTGCAGATCGT
>CAXMRP010000047.1:0-9895 GCA_964196155.1 uncultured Polyangiaceae bacterium | reverse complement strand
CAGCGCCATTGTAAAATCAGAGCGGCTTACCTGGAGGCCAGCCCGGGCGGCGTCGGACTGACGCAAGGCAACCATGCTGGCGCCGGTGTCGACCATGACCGGGATCTGATCGCCATTGATATCGACATCCAGATAGAAGTGACCGTCCCGGCGGGCTCTGTACTTGACCATGCTGGCGGGACCAGAGCGCTGATCGGTGGTGGCATTTTGGCGATTGTCGCGAACCGCCGCCAGAATATCCGGCAGGAACATCGGGGCGGCCATGGCGCCACCGGCCAGAATGACGGATGCAAACAGAATTTCACGCATGATTGTGCTCCAGACATTGCAGTCTGCCGAACCAGCACAAATATAGCGTTTCTGGATTTGTTAAAATCTGAATGGCTTTGCGGGGCCGCCGTATCTGCGGTGTGCCAACAATACGCCTCAGGCCGTCTTATTTGGTTCCGTACATGCGGTCACCGGCGTCGCCGAGACCGGGTATGATATAGCCTTTTTCGTTGAGTTTTTCGTCCACTGCCGCGGTGACGATGGCGATATCGGGGTGGGCTTTGTGGAACCGCTCGACCCCTTCAGGCGCTGCCAGCAGGCAGACAAAACGGATCGGGCCGGCACCGCGCTCCTTCAGGAGATTGATCGCGGCGATGGCCGAATTGGCTGTCGCAAGCATCGGATCGACGGCGATTGTCACCCGCTCGGACAGGTCATCGGGCGCCTTGAAATAGTACTCCACCGCCTGCAACGTTTCTGGATCGCGGTAGAGGCCGACGTGGGCAACACGGGCGGAGGGCACCAGATCCAGCATGCCTTCCAACAGACCGCCGCCTGCCCGCAAAATGGATGCAAAAACCAGTTTCTTGCCGGCCAGTGTTGGCGCGTCCATTTTCTGGAGCGGCGTCTGGATTGTTTTTGTGGTCAGTTCCAGATCGCGGGTCGCCTCGTAACACAGCAACGCTGCGATTTCGCGCAGCAATTGTCGGAAGCTGGCCGTCGAAGTGCTGACATCGCGCATGATCGACAGTTTGTGCTGAACAAGCGGATGATCGACGATTGTGATATTTTCCATGATGGCTCCGGGCGCGGCGTGGTAATTTTCCGGCACCTTAACGATCACGATCAGCAGTGGAAACGCTTCATCTTGCTTGTGGATGAAACCTGCTGATCACGCCATCGCCAAATCGAGGCATTCCAGCAGACGGGCACGGGTTGGTGCATCGACAAAGGCTGCATCGAGCGACATGCGCGTCAGCCTATTCAGCGCCCCATCGTCATAGCCAAGGATCGCCTGGGTCTGGCGATACTCCTCGGCCAGGCTTGTCCGAAAAAACGGCGGATCGTCGGAACTGATTGTCACCGGAACGCCCGCCTTGTTCAGGGCATCCAGCGAATGCTCGGTCCGGTTGCGAAATACGCCCAGGGCAACGTTGGAGCCGGGGCAGACTTCCAGCACGATTTTTTCATCGGCCAGCCGCCGTACAAGGTCGGGATCTTCGATCGAACGTACACCGTGGCCGACGCGGGTAACTGCCAGGTCATCCAGACAGGCGCGAACACTTTGCGGCCCGCACACTTCGCCAGCATGGGCGGTAAGGCTCAACCCGGCATCCGCTGCTAAGGCAAAAGCGGAGGCAAAATCGGCGGGTTCATACATGCGCTCATCGCCGGCCATGCCGAAGCCGGTGACAGCAGGATGAAGATTATCGACAACCAGACGTGCAGCGCGGCCAGCCTCCTCCGGACCATAATGACGCTCAATCACCGGTATAATGCGGCCTTCGATGCCGGTTGCCTGCCTTGCACGGTCAATCCCGTCGGCCATGCCGGACAGATAATTCGCATAACCCAACCCGATCCGCTCCGCATGGCTGGGCGAGATCATGATTTCCGCATAGATCGCCCCTTCGGCAGCAATTTCGGTGTAGTAGGCACAAGACAGGTCGGAGAAATCCTGCTCAGTGCGGAACAGGCCGGCGATCGCGTCAAAGGCCTTCAGAAATTCTGAAAAATCCGACCACTGATAGCTGGCTCCGTCCGGCGTGATGATCTTGTCGACATCAACGCTGTATTTAGCCGCCATTGTGCGCGCCAGTTCCGGTGGCGCGGATCCTTCCGCATGACAATGGAGTTCTGCAAGGAGAACGGTCATGCAAAGCCCCGAAATGGCATGTTTGCGGCGCGGCGCAACCAGTTATCAGGATCATAACGGGCAGCGCCGTCGACGGCATGCAGCGCAAAGGCTTCGCGCGGGCGGGGGCTGCGGTTGGGCGTTGAGCCATGGGGTGCAGAGCCATGAAGCACTACCAGTGTGCCAGCCGGTGCCTCCAGCGCAACCGGATCGACGCCGCTCCAGTCCGCCGGCGCGCCCTTTTCCATCACCAGATCGTCGCCGCGATAGCGAAATCGCTCCTTCAGCGGTCCCTTGTGGCAACCGGGCAGGCCAAGAAGGCAGCCGTTTTCCCGATCCGCATCGTCAAGCGCGAACCAGAAGCCGATCGTCGATGGCGGATCGGTGTAGAGGAAGGTGGAATCCTGATGCATGCCGACTTCGGCGCCGATTTCCGGCTGCTTGAAGATAACCATGGACTGGACCAGTTTCGGGTCGGCAAGGCCGAGATCTCCGGCGAGCGTAGCCAGCCGGGGATCGCGGCAAAAGGCGCCGAACACCGGATTGAGATCATGCATGGCATGGCCGATCTTGTTCAGCGCCCGGCGCTTGTCGCGAGTCAAAGTGCCATCGGCGCCAAAGGCTTCCGGCTCGAAGAAGAACCGGGTCTTGTCGCCAGACTCGCGGAAATACGCATCCGAGGCGTGCTTTTGATCGGCGGTCGAGAAGATCGTGCGCACGGTCGCCGGATCGAATTCATCGACCAGCCGGTCGATTTCGGCGCGCAGCGCGGCAAGGGCTTCCGGGCGGGCAAAGTCGCGCAGGACAAGGAAGCCGTCCGCTTCCCAGGCCGCGCGCATGGTCTGGTCAAGATGTCCGCCGCCGGGCGCGGAAAAAGATCGAAGTGTATTCATTGGGCAAGACTATACGGTTGGCTGATCACAGCAAGCTTGCACCGGCGGCCATCGGCTCCAGCGCCAGATGAGCGGCAAGGGTCTGGGCGACATCGGCGAAGGACTGCAACGTGCCCGCCGGGCGACCTTCAATGCCGGGCCCGAAGGCCATCACCGGCACATTTTCGCGGGTGTGGTCGGTGCCTGTCCAGGTTGGGTCATTGCCATGGTCGGCGGTGAGGATCACCAGATCGCCGGGCCGCAACAGTGTGGTGAATTCAGGCAGGCGGCGATCAAAGTGTTCCAGACAGCCGGCATAGCCGGATACATCCCGGCGGTGGCCGAATTCCTGATCGAAGTCGATGAAATTGGTGAACACCAAATCGCCGTCCTTCGCCTGCGTTGCCGCCTCAAGGGTGGCGTTCATCTGGCGCAGATTATCCGGCGCTTTCATGACTTTCGTGACGCCCTGCGCGGCAAAAATATCGCTGATCTTGCCGATGCCGTAGACATCGCGGCCGGCGGCGACCGCATGGTCGAGCAGGGTCGGCCGGGGTGGCGGAAAGGCAAAATCCCTGCGGTTGCCGGTGCGGGCAAAGGATTGGGTGTCGTCACCGACGAAAGGGCGGGCAATGACCCGGCCGACCTTTAGTGGATCGCAGAGTTTTCGAACAATCGCGCACAGCTCATAGAGCCGGTCGAGGCCGAATGTTTCTTCATGGGCTGCGATCTGGAAAACGGAATCGACGGACGTGTAGCAGATCGGCTTGCCGGTCTTCACATGCTCTTCACCGAATTCCTCGATGATCTGGGTTCCGGACGCATGGCGGTTGGCGAGAATGCCGGGCAAACCGGCTTCGGCAATCAGCGCCTGTGTCAAATCCTCCGGAAATGTCGGCACGGATTGCGGGAAATAACCCCACTGAAAGGGAACCGGCAGACCGGCCAGTTCCCAATGCCCGGTGGACGTATCCTTGCCGTTGGACACTTCACAGGCATTGCCCCAGATCGCATCGGGATGCGCGATGCGCTCGATACCGGCCGGATGGGTGCCGGACGCCTGTTCGCAGGCGCGGGCGATGCCAAGGCGGTTCATCACCGGGATATCCAGCGGGCCTGATCGATCGGCGCTATCGGCGGCTCCCGACGCACAGGCCTGCGCGATATGGCCAAGCGTGTTGGAACCTTCATCGCCGAATTTTGCCGCGTCGGCCGCGCCGCCGACACCAACGGAATCCATTACCAGCAAGAAGCCACGCGCCATTTTGTCATCCCATTTTATTGTATCTCGCCACCGTCACCTGACAGGCTGGCCAATGCGCTCGTAGATTGCCGGATTGTCCGCCGTCAATTCACCGATTGTGTACGCCTGACACAGATCGCTCGCCGCGGCATCGGCAGCTGCGTCGTTGGCGGCGTGAACGATCGCCAATGGCCTGTTCGGGTCGACAGTATCACCAAGGCCCGCAAGCCTGGAAAACCCGACGGTGGGATCAACCGGATCCTGCGGCCGCGTGCGACCGCCGCCCAATGCGACCACGGCGATGCCAACGGCGCGGGTATCAATCGCCGCCACCTGACCGGTCTCCTGCGGCCGGACATCGCGCACAATTGCCGCGGCCGGCAGATGGGCGCCCGGGCGTTCTACAAGATCTGACGGGCCACCGAGGGCGGTGACCATGGTTTGGAAGCGCTCGGCGGCGCGGCCATCGTCCAGCGCAGCTTTGGCCGCTTGCAGACCAGCGTCAGCACTGTCGGCCAATCCGCCTGACGCCAGCATTTCACCAGCCAGCGCCAGCGTCACGGTTTCCAGCCGGGGATCGCGGTGGGCGCCGGTCAGAAAATCGATAGTATTTTGCACTTCCACGGCGTTGCCGGCGGCCGAGGCCAGCGGCTCGTTCATGTCGGTCAACAGCGCGCTTGTCGGCAGGCCGGCGCCATTGGCGACCGCGACGAGGCTTTGTGCCAGTTCAACCGACTGGTCGTGGGTCGGCATGAAGGCACCAGACCCGGACTTTACGTCGAGCACCAGGCCCTCAAGGCCGGCAGCGAGTTTTTTCGACAGGATCGAGGCGGTGATCAGCGGGATCGATTCCACCGTCGCCGTGGTATCGCGAATGGCATAAAAACGCTTGTCGGCCGGCGCCAGATCGCCGGTCTGGCCGATGATCGCGCAGCCTGCCTCGCCGACCACGCGGCGGAACGTTTCATTGTCCGGCTGGCTTTGATAGCCGGGAATGGAATCCAGTTTATCCAGTGTGCCACCGGTATGGCCGAGACCGCGGCCGGAAATCATCGGCACGACGCCGCCACATGCAGCCACAATCGGTGCCAGCATCAAGGACACATTGTCACCGACACCGCCGGTGGAATGTTTGTCAAGCACCGGCCCGGCGGCACCGGACCAGTCCAGCACATCGCCGCTATCGCGCATGCCACAGGTGAGTGCCACCCGTTCGTCCATGGTCATGCCGCGGAAAAACACCGCCATGGCAAAGGCTGCGACCTGACCTTCGGAAATCGAGCCATCGGCAAGACCATGCACAAAAAAGGCGATCTCATCATCGGTGAGCGTTTCGCCTTCGCGTTTCCTGCGAACAATTTCCTGGGTCAGAAAGGTCATGATGCGATGTTTTCCACAAGACGCGGCAGGATACGGGCGAGCTTGGCGCCGCCCTCCGGGGCGACATCCTTGGTCTCGGTGTGGGAAAGTTCGGCGCCAGTCATGCCGGCGGCAAGATTTGTAATAACCGAAAAGGCGGCGACCTTCAGGCCGAAGAAGCGGGCCAGAATCACTTCCGGCACCGTGGACATGCCAACCGCGTCGGCACCCAGAACGCCAGCGGCGCGGATTTCGGCCGGTGTCTCGAATGATGGCCCGGAAAACCACATATAGGCGCCTTCGGATAGCGCAATGCCTTCATCGGCGGCGGCGCGGCGCGCAGCATCGGCGCAAACGGCATCATAAGCGCCGGTCAGGCCGACAAAACGGTCGTCGGTGGGCTCGCCGATTAGCGGGTTCAACCCCGACCAGTTGATGTGGTCGGTGATCAGCATCACCGATCCGGGGGGCGCATCCTGGCGCAGGCTGCCGGCGGAGTTTGTCAGGATCAGCGTGGTGACGCCGAGCGCTTTCAGTGTTTCCAGCGCAACCCGCATCACATCCGGCTGGCCGTGCTCATAATAATGCGCCCGGCCGGACAGGATGGCGACCGGCACTGCGCCCATATGGCCGATAATCAGCTCGCCTGAATGGCCGGAAACGCCAAGTTCGGGAAAGCCGTTGAGGTCGCCATAGGAGATGCTAACCGCATCACTCAATGCGGTGACCAAACCACCAAGCCCCGATCCGAGAATGAGGGCGATTTTTGGCTTCAGATCCGTCTGCGCGAAAATCGTTTCGCAATTGTCCAAGATGGCGCTCATGTCAGATCCTTTAATTGAAAAGCGCGGGGTAGCAAATCGCCAAGCCGGACAGTTTCGGCAATGCCGGCCTGCCCGCACAAATGCACGGGGGTGTCCTGGCCGGCAAATTCTGCCAACCGTTGGCGACAACCGCCGCAGGGGACGATCTTGTGCTTGTTTTGCGCCATGACCAGAATTTCGGTGATCGTTGTTTCACCGGCCGATATCAGCGCGGCGATCGCTGATGTCTCGGCGCACCAGCCTTCGGGATAGCTGGCGTTTTCAACATTGCACCCGGCGAAAATACCGCCGCCTGCACCGCGCAACGCCGCGCCAACCGGGAAATGCGAATAAGGCGCGTGAGCGTGGCCCATGGCCGTGCGCGCGGCCTGAAACAGGTCCTGCGCCACACCGGGCTGTTCATCGTTCCTTGACATAGGGCACACCGCCAGCGCGCGGCGGTATTGCTTTGCCGATGAAGCCGGCAAGCAGGACGACCGTCAAAATGTAAGGCAGCGCCTGCATGAACTGCACCGGCACCTCGCCAATGCCCGGCACCGACACGCCTTGCAGGCGGATCGCCGCGGCATCGAGGAAGCCGAACAGGAAACAGGCGCCAAGTGCCGACCAGGGTCGCCATTTGGCAAAAATCAGCGCTGCAAGCGCGATAAAGCCCTTGCCCGCCGTCATATCGCGAATAAAGCCGGCTGACTGGGCTATGGACAGGTAGGCGCCGGCGATGCCGCACAATACGCCGCATATGATGACCGCACGATAGCGCAGCCAGGTGACCGAAATGCCGGCGGTATCGACAGCGGCCGGGCTTTCGCCAACTGCACGCAGGCGCAGCCCAAAGCGCGACTTGTAGACAACCCATGCCGTCAGCGGCACCGCGGCGAAGGCAACATAGACCAGCAAATTATGTCCGGACAGAAGTTCGGAATAGATCGGCCCGAGTATGGGGACATCGGCAACCGCTTGTGCACCGGGAAATTCAATCGATGTAAAGCGCGCATTGCCTTTCAATTGCGGTGTGCGCCCGCCCTGATGGAACCAGGCCTGGCCAAGCAGCGCCGTGAGGCCAACGGCGAGAAAATTGATCGCCACACCAGAGACAATCTGGTTGCCGCGCTGGGTGATGGACGCATAGGCATGGATCAGCGCCAGCGCGACGGAGCAGGCGATGCCGGCAAGGAGACCGACCCACGCCGAGCCGGAAATAGCCGCGACCGCGCCTGCGGCAAAGGCCGCACCGAGCATCTTGCCCTCAAGACCGATGTCAACAACGCCGGCACGTTCGGAATACAGGCCGGCAAGGCAAGCCAGGAGCAGCGGTGCGGACAGGCGAACGGATGAATCCAGAATGAGGATGATTGACTGGAAATCCATCAGACGCCCTCCCCGGCCGGCGCCGGTTCAGCCGATTTTGAAGACAGCACTGTAAACAGGCGGATGATTGCTGGCCGGAACATGTGCTCCAGTGCGCCGGCGAACAGGATAACAAGTGCTTGAATAACGACGATCATGTCCCTGGATATTTTCGGCATCTCGAAGGCCAGTTCGGCGCCGCCCTGAAACAACATGCCGAACAAGACCGCCGCCAAAACCACGCCGATCGGGTGCGAACGCCCCATCAACGCCACGGCGATACCAACAAAGCCGGCGCCGCCAGCGACTTCCAGTTGCAGGCGATGCTGGTCGCCCATTACCGGATTGAGCGCCATCAGGCCGGCGAGCGCACCTGATATCAACATGGTGATGATAATGATGCGGGCCGGCGCGATGCCGGCATAGACAGCGGCGGTCTGGTTGAAACCGTTGGCGCGAATTTCGTAACCGAGCCTCGTGCGCCAGATCAGGAAATAGACGAAGATGGCCGCCGCCAGCGCCACGAACAGCGATATGTTGGCCGGCGCGCCACCGATATCGAGGCCGAGAATTTCAAACAGGCCGCCGAGTTTGGGCAGTGTGCCGCCAAGCTCGAATGTCCGCGATTCCGGTGCCATACTGCCAGCCGGGGAGAGCCAATTGACCAGCAAATAGACCATCAGGGCAGAGCCGATGAAATTGAACATAATCGTGGTGATGACGATATGACTGCCACGCTTGGCCTGGAGCCAGGCGGGAATCAATGCCCACAGCGCGCCAAACAGGGCTGCGCCGACAACGGCCACCGGGAAGGTGACCCACCAGGGCACGATGCGATCAAGTGCCAGCGCCGCCACGGCGACGCCCAGGCCGCCGAGATAGGCTTGCCCCTCGCCGCCAATATTGAAAAGGCCGGCGTGGAAAGCAACGGCGACCGCAAGGCCGGTAAAAATGAAATTGGTGGCATAAAACAGCGTGAAGCCGATGCCCTCGCCAAAGCCGAATGCGCCCCAGACAAGGATGCGCACCGCCGCGATCGGATTCTCGCCGATAAACAGCACGACGAGGCCGGAGACCAGAAACGCCGCCGTGACGTTGATAAGCGGGAGCAGGCCGAAATCGGCCCACGCCGGCAATTTGGCAAATGGTTGGCTCATTGTGCACCAAAGGCCCGCGAACCGGATTTAGAATTCATAGCCCCCCGCATTCAAAAACTCCCGCAACACATCGGGAAATGTCCGCACCACGATGTCAGCGGCATCGCAGTCATGAATATTCACACCGGCGCGACAGGATTCCAAGCCCCAATCGTCATCACGGTTGTATAAATCCAACATCCGCTGCCAGGCTTGCGCGCCGGCGCGAATATTGGCGGCAACCCAACCGGCCGGAAAGCCGTTTTTCCTGAAGTTGTCACCGCCATTTGCCCGGCCTCTTATTTGTTGGCTCACGCCGCCTCGTCTTCAATACCTGCCATCATCAGGCCCAGTTCACCTTCAGTAGCGCCCGGGTCGCGCTCGCCGACAATCCTGCCAGCAAACATGACCAGAATACGGTCGGACAGCGACCGGATCTCATCCAGTTCAACTGAAACCAGCAATATTGCCTTGCCGGCATCGCGCATGGTGATCAATTGCTGGTGGATGAATTCGATGGCGCCGATGTCGACACCGCGCGTCGGCTGGCCGACCAGAAGCACATCGGGGTCGCGTTCCATTTCGCGGGCGAGCACAATTTTCTGTTGGTTGCCGCCGGAAAAATTGGCCGACTTCAGCCGGCAATCGGGGGGGCGAATGTCATATTGCTCGATTTTCGCGCGGGCGTCGGCGCGGATGGCGTTGATATCGTGAAACACGCCGCGGCAATATTTCCCATCACTGTGGTAGCCGAAGATGGAATTCTCGTATTCTTCAAAAGCCATCACCATGCCCATACGCTGGCGATCTTCCGGGACATGGGCGACTTTCCGGTCGCGAATCGCGCCGGCATCGGCATGGCCGGTGACGCCGACCGGCGTACCATCGATAATGACACGGCCGGATTCGGCAGCGGTAATCCCGGCAATCGCTTCCAGCAATTCCGACTGGCCGTTGCCCGATACGCCGGCAATGCCGACGATTTCGCC
>CAXMRP010000046.1:0-12434 GCA_964196155.1 uncultured Polyangiaceae bacterium | reverse complement strand
AGAATAGTGCCGGGTGACGTCACCACCGCCGCCGGTCAGGCCCTTTTCGACCTGAAACCAGTCGGCCACCGGCAGATCGTCAGGTTTTGGATACGAACCAATGCATGTTGTCTGCAAACCCATGGCACAACGCTCCCGAGTGTTGTCTTTCCCACAATCGGGTCAACATGATCGGAATCGGCACGCATTTCCAGCCTTAGCTGGCGCGGGATTTTGCGCCGGTATCCAGCTCCATATAATGCAGCGGCAGCGCTGTCGTATCCTTTATCCGCTCCATGGCAAAAGCGGACGAGACATCGGTGATATCGATCTTGCCGACCAGTTTTTTGTAGAAATTGTCATAGGCTTCGATGTCGGGCACCACGACCTTCAGCAGGTAGTCGATATTGCCGCTCATCCGGTGGAATTCCACGACCTCGGGAAATTCCGAAATGATCCGCGCGAAGCGGGTCAGCCAGTCTTCATTGTGCTGATTGGTGGTGATGGAGACGAAAACCGTCACTTTGGCATTGACCTTGGCCGGATTCAGCACCGCGACCCGCTGACGGATGACGCCTTCTTCTTCCATCTTCTGGATGCGCCGCCAGCACGGCGTCGTCGACAGGCCGACACGGCGGCCGATTTCGGCAACAGGAACGGTAACGTCTTCCTGAAGAACCGACAAAATCATACGGTCGAGGCGATCCATGGTACGGTCTCCACTGCCGGCATCGCGGGCGGGTGCGATATCTATCGGCTTAGAAAAAAATCCCAATTGATGGCATATACAACGCCCAATTTATTATTCAAGTCGATGATCTGTGTATTTTTTGGGATATATTTCTAATAACGCCGATATCGCTATCTCAATCCGTCCGCTACGCGCCGGCGCAGTTCGGGCAGCAACTCCGCCTCAAACCACGAATTGCGCTTCAGCCAACCATTGTTGCGCCATGAGGGATGCGGCAAGGGCAATATAGGGGGGCCCGGCGCATCGCTTGCCAGATAAGCCCGCCAGTTGCTGACCGTTTCAGTCAATGTCTTGCTCTTGCGGCCTTTCAGGTGCCAGGCATGGGCATATTGGCCGACGGCCAGAATCAGGGCGATATTCGCCATTTGCGCCATAACGGCGTCGTGCCAGGCGGGCGCGCATTCTTTTCTTGGTGGTTTGTCGGCGCCGCGCTCGTCCAGCCCCGGGAAGCAGAAGCCCATCGGTACGATGGCAACCTGCGCGGCGTCGTAAAACACATCTTCCGGCATCGCCAGCCAGTTTCTTAGCCGATCACCGGACGGATCGGTGAATGGCCGACCGGAGGCGTGAACCCGGGTACCTGGTGCCTGGCCTGCGATGCAGATACGGGCACTGGCGGAAATCTGCAGAACCGGCCGTGGTTCATGGGGAAGCGGCGGTCCTTGCGGGCAGTCGCAGCAGATGCGACAGGCGCGTATCCGCGCGGCGAGCCGTGTGGCCGGATCTGCAGTGCCTCCGGCCTTTGCTGCCTGCCCGCCATCCATTTGATTCAATTCATTCACCCAATTTCGAAAGCGCACCGATTATTGCACCGGCAATGCGCGACAAACCCCGGATATCAGCCATTTGTGCGCAGATAACTAGCGCTTTCTTAACCATCGTAAATAGCACGATTTTCACATCGACCGCTTATTCATTGAGCCAAGGACGTGTGGCTGAATGCGGATGTGGCGATGTCAGAAACGCCGGCTGTGAACCGGAAACCATCGATTGAAGGGCAATCGCGGTCTGTGCGCCGGCGGTTGATTACGCGCGCGCTGCTACGCGATACCGGTGCGGCCCATGATCCCCGCCGCCAGATTTTCCACTATCAGCACGAGTTGATTGACCTGTTTGCCAAGAACCGGATTTCGGCGACTTTAGTCGTCCCGGCGCTGGTTCTGGTCATGGGTGTCGCGGTTAGTTCGGTAAGTGACCCGATCTACGCGTTGTCCTGGGTCGTCCTCATGCTTCTTGCCCACAGTCTTGTCATTCGCGGCAGCCACCAGTTTCTGGCCAAAGGCTCGAGCCAGCCGGATTTGTTTATTTGGAAACGCCGGTTTGTCCTGCGCGATCTGATCTATGGTCTGTCGTGGGGCATTTATCCGCTGCTGTTTCCGGTATCCGATGCTCAGGAAGTCATTGCCGGGCTGGATATTATCCGCTTTGCCGCAGTCATCGTGGTGCTGTCCATCGGGGCGCTGTTGTCGTCGCCGATACCCGGCGCGGTTGTTGCCGGGACGTTGCCCATCGCCTTTTGCATGGCGATCGTGCATGTGCTCGATCCGGACTTCTTCAATATCATGATCGCGCTGTCGACACTCGGCGTTGAGATATTCTTTCTCTATCTCACTGGCCATCTCTACGACCAGCATCGCCGGAATCTGAGTTTTCGGGCGGAAAAGGACGCGTTTTTCGCTGAGCTGGAACAGGCCAAGGCGATCTCGGATGAAGCGCGGCGGCGGGCGGAAGCGGCCAATTCCGCCAAGTCCCAGTTTCTGGCGACAATGAGCCATGAGTTGCGCACGCCGCTCAATGCCATCCTTGGATTTTCCGAAGTGATCGGTCAGGAAATGCTTGGGCCGGTCGAAAATGACGCCTATCGCGAATATCTGGCCGATATTCACAGTTCCGGATTGCATCTGCTCAACGTCATCAACGAGATTCTCGATCTGTCGCGTATTGAGGCCGGCAAACGGGATTTGAATGAGGGGCTGACCTCGCTAGTCGAAATTGCCGGCGAAGCGCGCAGCCTGCTGGATCTGAAGGCCCGGCAAAAGTCGATTTCAATCGAGCAAATGT
Source organism: uncultured Polyangiaceae bacterium (assembly GCA_964196155.1). Classification (GTDB taxonomy): domain Bacteria; phylum Pseudomonadota; class Alphaproteobacteria; order Rhizobiales; family Afifellaceae; genus CAXMRP01. The sequence goes on along the minus strand of CAXMRP010000046.1, from coordinate 9,643 downwards.
ACGATGAAACCATGGCGCGGATGATTCTGGATGAGCAGGCCATCCGCCAGGTTGTGCTCAATTTGATTTCAAACGCCCTGAAATTTACGCCCGAAGGTGGCCTGATCACCATCAAGGCCGGGCGCACACAATCGGGCGGCCAGTATCTGAGCGTCCACGATGACGGACCCGGCATTCCAGAAAATGAATTGCCGATTGTGCTTTCCGCCTTTGGTCAGGGTTCGGTGTCGATCAAGAATGCTGAACAGGGTACCGGTCTGGGCATACCGATCGTTCAGGCACTCGTTCACCTGCATGGCGGCAACTTTACCCTGCGCAGCGAAGTCGGCACCGGTACGGAAGCGATCGTCACGTTTCCGGCGAAACGGGTTGTCGCGCCAGTCGAAATCCATCGCGACAGGCGACCCGGTGATCGCTGGCAGGCGATGGGACGACGGCGCGCCTAGTCGCGACGGGCAACCTTCAAACAATCGGGCCCGGTCCCGATTTGCCGTCTGCAGGCAATTTGTGACCCAGACTATTCTTCCTTACCGGCAACACCGGCGGTATCGAATGTCGCCATGCCGGCATGGGTTGCCGCGGCTGCCCGAATGATCGCGGCGGCCAGTGCTGCCCCGGTTCCCTCTCCCAGCCGCAAGCCAAGATCAAGAATGGGTCGGCGCCGCATCTTCTCAAGTACGGTGCCATGACCGCCTTCGGCGGAGCGATGGGCAAACTGGCAGTGATCAATGGCTGAGGGCGCCATCGCGTGGACGATCGACGCCGCCGCCGTTGCCACATAACCATCCACAATGACCGGAATGCGCTCGGTGCGTGCGGCAACAATTGCGCCGCACATGGCGGCAATCTCCCGTCCGCCGACGCGGCGCAGAATATGCAAGGAGTCGCTCGTGCCCGATATTCGCGCCACGGCATCGGACACAGCCGCCTGTTTGCGTGCCAGTCCGGCGTCATCGACACCGGTTCCGTGGCCAATCCAGTCTGCGGCCTCACCGCCATAAAGCGCCAAATTGATGGCTGCGGCGACCGTGGTGTTGGCAATGCCCATTTCACCGAGGCACAGGAGATCGGGTTTTCCGACAATCGCCTCCATGCCATAGGCGATTGTCGCGGCGCAGGATTCCTCGTCGAACGCGTCGGCCTCGCAAATGTCGGGCGTGGGATGATCCAGCGCCAGTTCAAAAACCTTCAGACCAAGATCGAAACTCGAGCACAGCTGATTGATGGCAGCGCCGCCGGCGGCAAAATTGGCCACCATCTGGGCCGTCACTTCTGCTGGGAATGCCGATACGCCGCGCGCGGCCACGCCATGGTTGGCGGCAAAGACCGCGACCAGCGGCCGGGTTACCTCGGGCATTTCGCGACCCTGCCAGGCCGCCAGCCATTCGACAAACAGTTCCAGATTTCCCAGACTGCCTTTCGGCTTGGTCAACATGGCATCGCGGCGGCGCACGGCCTTGATCGCTGATTTGTCCGGGCCGGGCATCGTGGCAATCAGGTGTCTGAAATCGTCAAACGGTTGTCCGGCAGTTTTCTGTGTCATAATGGCCTGGATCCGGCGTCGGTGTGTGTACGGGCGATAGCTTGGGTTTCCGATCGTCGGGTCTAATGACAGGATTGGCCCGGAACAATCCCTTTGTGGCGGTTCCTGTTCCGACATCATCGAAACGCAACGCTCAGGAGAACGGTGTGGCGGCAATAAATGAGCGCGGAATTGGGCTGGCGCACCTTGGGCGCGATGTGCGCACTTGTCTGGGGTTTTTCTCACGCATGCCGGCGGGATCCGATGCCAGCCATCGTGACCTTGAAGCTGCCGCTGGTGCCTGGCCTCTCACCGGGTTTGTGATCGCGACCGGGCCGGCGATCCTTCTGGCATTGGCGCTGGCGGCGGGCATGCCGGCGCTGGTTGCGGTCTGCCTGGCGCTGGGAACGGGGGCGGTACTCACTGGCGGCCTGCACGAAGACGGTTTTGCCGATACCGCCGATGGATTTGGTGGTGGCCAGAATCGGGATGCCAAACTGGCAATAATGGCAGACAGCCACATCGGCACTTTCGGCACGTTGGCGCTGATCTTTTCGACGCTGTTGCGCGTCGCGTCGCTGGCGGCACTGTGCGTTGCGCCGTTGCTGGCCGTCATCGCGCTGCTTTGCATTGCGGTCCTGTCCCGCACACTGGCCGCGTGGCACTGGTCCACGTTGAGCCCAGCCAAATCCGACGGGCTAGCGGCGACCATTGGCCAGCCAGACGCCGGAGCGATGCGGCTTGCCATCGTCAGCGGCGGGATTGCGTTCCTGATCCTTGCGGTTGCTTTTGGCGGCGCCGGGTTTTTTGCCGGCATTTTGGCATTCCTTTGCATCGTGGCCTTCAACCGATTATGCCAGCATCAGATAAGTGGCCATACAGGCGACACGATCGGTGCGGCGCAACTGATCGGTGAAATCGCCCTGTTCGCGGGCCTGTCAACGTCAGCACTCGCGGTAGTGCTTCCGTAACCCGGTGCCTGGAGCAATAAAATGGACGGAACGGTCTATGCCTTGTTCGGCCTTCAGGACGAGAAACTTGCGCGCCTGATCTATCTGTTCTGCCTGCTCCTGCTGGTCGCGGGGGGGTTAAGTTTTGTGCCCGGACGCCTGTTTCGGGCGATCAAACAGGCCGCGGTGTGGTTTTTGATTATCGCCGCCCTTGTTGTTCTTTATTCCTATCGGGAACCGCTGTTGCGGGCCGGCAGGCCGGTGCTTTCGGAACTTCAGCCGGGCCGGGTCGCGGTGATTGTCGATGAGAACAACCGGGAGTCTCTGGTATTTTCTCGGGCATCCGACGGGCATTTTCACGTGATTGCCACCATCGACGGCGCGCAGATTGATTTTCTGGTCGACACTGGCGCGACCGGCACGGTGCTGTCCTATCGCGATGCGGTGCGGGCCGGCATCGATATCGGTGCCTTAATTTTTTCCAACCCGGTGCAGACCGCCAATGGCGTGGCAAGTTTGGCCAGGGCTGATGTAGCGACGCTGTCTATCGGGCCATTCAAAATCAACCGGCCTTCGATCGGCGTCCTGCAAAAAGGCAAACTCGATGGCAGTCTGCTCGGGCTTGATGTGCTGAACCGGTTTACTGAGTTAAAGATCGAAGGGGACCGGCTGACGCTGTTGCCATGAACCCCGGCCCGCGCCTCCTGTTATGCTGCTAAGTTTGTGCGGAATCGGTCTTGTCAGACAGAGCCGGCGGTGCCGCCAGCTCGCCTTGTTCTGGCCGACAACCCTGCGGCGTCTCCCGGTTCGGACCAACTTGCGCCAGCGCGCGGATGATGACATCGGGGCCAGCGCCGGGGCGGCAGGCTTGTTCTGTTAAAATCTGCCGCCAGCGCCGCGCGCCGGGCCGGCCGCCAAACAACCCGATCATATGCCGCGTTACTGACGACAGATGGCCGCCGGCGCGGCAGTGATCGTCGGCATAATCGGCCATTGATTTGACAACGTTCTCCAAATCCGCACTGGCCGACAAGTTGTCGGGATCGCTGTCACTATTGTTCCCATTCCCGGCCAGCAACCCATCCAGCGCCAACAGGATTTCCGGCCGGCGATAGGCAATACGGCCGATCATGACGCCATCGGTGCCGGCAAGGCGGCTGCGGATTTCATCAACGGTCGCAATGCCGCCATTGATGCCGATGAAGCAGTCCGGCAATCGTGCCTTCAGGCGCTCCACCCGGCCATAGTCGAGCGGCGGGACGTTGCGGTTGTCCTTCGCGGACAGGCCGTTCAGCCACGCTTTGCGGGCATGGACCCAGATTCCGTCGCAGCCCTTGTCCAGAACCGTGTCAACCAGCGCATCGAGCGCGACCTCGATATCCTGATCGTCGACACCGAGGCGGCATTTGACGGTCACGGGAATTGCAACCGCATTCTTCATCGCCGCGACCAGCTGGCCGACAGTGCCCGGATCGCGCATCAGGCAAGCGCCAAACGTGCCGGCCTGAACCCGGTCGGAGGGGCAACCGATGTTCAAATTGATTTCGTCGTAGCCGTAACCGGCGGCGATTTGCGCGGCCTGCGCCAACTTGTCCGGATCGCTGCCGCCCAGTTGCACGGCGACAGGGTGCTCGGCATCACTGAACCCCAGCAGCCGGTCACGATCACCATGTATGATCGCATCGGCGGTGATCATCTCGGTATAGAGCCGGACCCGGCTCGACAACAGCCGATGAAAATTGCGGCAATGACGATCGGTCCAGTCCATCATCGGCGCGATGGCTATGGCAGGGTGTGGCATGCTCAATCTGGTCTGGAAAGCATTGGTCAAGACACATGCTGGTTAGCAAAAAATCAGCTGTTGCCAAAGGGGCAACGCGACCAAGGGATAATGGATCGGTGCCGCCATTCAAGACAGTTGCACCGGATCGGCAGGCCCCGTAGGGATTGGGTTACTTTCACCGGCGCGGTCGATAACGGCGTCCGCGGATAACCAAAACGTATTGCCCTTGCCGACATTGCGACATATCTGCGCCTCGGATCTGACCGGCAGCGTCCATTGGGCCGGGGTCGTTGCGGCGCTTCGGGCAGGTCATGGATTGGCCAGACCGCTGATTGGCGATCAATTTCTGCACGGCGCCAATGGAACATTTGTCAGTCGGTCGGCGTGGATCGAAGGCTTCGGGATCGGCGTCAAATCGGTGACGGTGATACCGGAAAATCCCTCGCGACAATTGCCCACTGTTCACGGCGGGATGCTGTTCTTCGACGATGATACGGGACTGCCGGTCGCGCTGATTGACAGCGATGTTGTCACCTGGTGGAAAACGGCCGGCGATTCAGTCCTTGGGGCGCAGCTGCTTGCGGCGCCCGACCCGCAGCGTCTGCTCATAGTTGGCGCCGGCACAGTCGCGGAAAGCCTGATTGAAGCCTATGGCGCTGTCTTCCCGTCCTTGAAGCAAATCGTCATCTGGAACCGGACCCCGAAGCGGGCGGCGGCGCTGGCCAACAAGACCAGTCGTAGCGGTTTGCCAGTTTCGGTCGCTGAAGATCTGCCGGCTGCGGTCGGTGACGCCGAAATCATTTGCGCGGCGACAATGGCGAGCGCGCCGGTGCTGATGGGTGAGTGGGTGCGGCCCGGCAGCCATGTCGACCTTGTCGGTGCCTACAAGGTAGACATGCGCGAGGCCGATGATAAATTGCTTCAAAAGGCCCGATTGTTCGTCGATTGCCGGGAAACAACCATCGACCATATCGGCGAACTGATGATCCCGCTGGCCAGTGGCGCCATAGAACGGGACCACATTGTGGGCGACCTTTACGATCTTGTCGCCGGCGCGCCCGGGCGCATCGACAGCGACGATATCACCGTGTTCAAGAATGGCGGCGGCGCCCATCTGGATTTGATGACGGCGCGCTTTATTCTGGACGCCTTCGAACAGGACACGCAATAACAGGTGGTTCGACGCAATTTTTCCCAACGCGTTGCGCACTTGTTTCCACAGGACTGGCGAAATATGACTAAATCCGATTGCGCCTCATGACCACGTCGATCGCTGGCCAGATGGCAATCACCGATATGCGGGTGCATGCGGTTACCATTCCCGCCAGGGCGGTCCATTCACACGGCAGCGGCGATATTAGTTCGGTCCGCAGTGTGATCCTCGAACTGGTCACCGACAGCGGCCTGACAGGCTGGGGGGAAGCCGCCGCCTGGCCGGTCTTTACCGGCACGGCGGAAGCGGCGGCGGCGGCGCTGCATGTTCATCTTCGCCCGCTTCTGATCGGCGCCGACCCGGTACAGGTCAGCCGCCACATGGCAAATGCGGACCGGGTTCTGGTGGGTTGCAACGAGGCCAAGGCGGCGCTGGAGACGGCACTTCTGGATATCACTGGTCAGGCCTGTGGACTGCCGATTGCCGAACTGGTCGGCGGGCGGCATCGCGGTTCCATTCCAATGAGTTTTTCGGTGGCCAATCCGGACTTCGATGCGGATCTGGATGATATTTCGCGCATCCATGGCGATGGCGTTCGGCTGTTCAAGCTCAAGACGGGGTTTGCCGGGCATGACTTTGACTTGATGCGGCTGGAAAAACTGCGGGAAACGTATGGCGACGGGATCAGCCTGCGAATTGACTACAATCAGGGGCTGGCGCCTTTTGATGCGCTGCGCACATTGCGCGATCTGGAGCGGTTTTTCCCGGCGTTCATCGAACAACCGGTGCCGATGCGCGACCGGGCGGCCATGGCGACGCTGACAGCGGCGCTTGATACGCCAGTCATGGCCGATGAATCGGTGTTTGATCCGCGCCAGGCGCTGGCGGGCGCGGCGATACGGATTGCCAATATCTTCAGCCTGAAAATCATGAAAGCGGGCGGCATCCGGCCGGCGCTGGCAGTGGCGGAGATCGCCAAAGCCGCTGGCATAGCCGTTTACGGCGGTTGCATGTTCGAGACTGGAATTGCCCATGCCGCCGGCGCGCATTTGATGGCGGCTGTCGCCGATCTGACCCTTGGCTGCGAATTTTACATGCCGACCTATTATCTGACCGACGATATTCTCACCGAGCCGTTTCCGGTGCGTGACGGCTTGGTCCATGTGCCGACGGCGCCAGGTCTCGGGGTCGCGGTCGATCCGGACAAGCTTGCGCGATATCGAACGGAACTGCTGACCTGACCAGGGCGCGCAATATTTCTAGAGCGTATTTCGTGATAATCAAATCACTCAACAAGCCCTAGCCCTTTGTTTTTTCCGCGCATATTAGTCCGAAAACCGGTTTCCACTTTTCGGAATGCGCTGGTTTTCCTGGTCGCGCATTTTAGTCCGAAAACCGGTTTCCACTTTTCGGAATGCGCTCTAAAGATCGATTTCAATCACGCCATCCGGTTCGGCAGCACGGGACTGGCACAGAATGATCGCATCGGCACGCTGACCGGCCGACAGCACGAAGTCCCGGTGTTCGACCTCGCCTGATAACAGTGCGCATTTGCACACGGCGCACAGGCCATCTGAGCATTTGACGTCAATCTCGATGCCGGCCTCGGTCAACGCATCGGTGGCCGAAGATTCGGCGGAGACTGCAATATTGCGGCCTGACCGGGCAAGCCGCAAGGTGAAGGGGTAGTTTTCATATTCGGGCAACTCGGGCACGGAGAAATATTCCAGATGGCGGGCCTCTTCAGGAATACCTGCCTTGTCCGCTGCCCCGATCACCGCGTCCATGTAGCGGTCCGGCCCGCAGGTATAGACATGAAAACCGGGCTGATATTCGCCCAGAAAACTGTCGAGATCGGCGCGGCTGCCTTCGCCGGATATATGGAGATGCACCCGGTCGGCCCACGGGACCGCCGACAAATCAACAAGAAATCCGGCGACGGCGCGTGATGGCGTTGAATAGTGCAGCGCAAAGTCCGCGCCGATGGCGTGCAACCGGTGGGCCATGGCAATCATCGGTGTGACACCGATGCCGCCGCCCATCAGCAAGGTCCGGCTCGCCTGCTCATCCAGCGGGAAATGGTTGATCGGCCGGGAGATGAAAATCTTGCGGCCCTTCGAGAAAATGCGTTGCATGAGCGCCGAGCCGCCCCTGCCCGCTTCCTCGCGCAGCACACCGATCTGATATTTCGTCCGGTCGGCCGGGTCGCCGGACAATGAGTATTGCCGCAGATATTCCGGCGCGACGACGATATCGATATGGGCGCCGGCTTGGAATTCCGGCAGCGATGCGCCATCGAGAGCCTGCAACTCATATTTCATCACGCCGGGCACCATTTCCTGCGCCTGCGCCACCACCACCCGCAACACCGGCGCTTCACCACGATCGGCGCGGTATTGGTGAATGACGTCTTCGCCGTTTCCGCTGGACAACCGTTCTTGGTATTCCTGCGCCGTGACCAGTGCCTGATAGGCTTCGATGCCCTTTTCGCGATCCATCGGATACGGGAACGGCCAGGGGTGCGGGGCAAGCGGCGCGGGATAGACGGCCAGTGTCTGGTCTTCATATTTCAGATCGAGATCGCGCTGAAGATCGCGGGCATTGACTGGATGGTCAGCTGGCCGGAAGCCACCATCGGTGCCGATCTCCAGATCCCACCACCATTTCTTGATCGAGTTGAGGCCGCCGTTTCCGGCATAATCATCGAGTTTTGCCAGCGCCGGTGCCACCACCGGGAAATTCATGGCCGCCCATCGAAACGGATTTTCGGCGAATAGCCCTTCCAGATTCCACGGGCAGGTTTTCATGCAGCGTCCGCACATTGCCCCGCCCGCCGTGGTGATGCGGTAGGTGGCACATTTCTGGCTGTCCGATTTCCAGATCTCATAGCCGTTGAACATCAATTTCGGCCCGGCGGTGATGGCGCCGGAAGGGCATTCGCGGGCGCATTTGTTGCAGCTTTCGCAAAATTTCTGGAGACCGAAATCAATCGGCCGGTCATGGCGCATCGGCATGTCGGTGGTGACAACGCCGGATTTTAGCCGCGGTCCCAAAAACGGATTGAGGATAACTTCGCCGATGCGGCTTACCTCGCCGAGACCGGAAAGGAGCAGCAGCGGCGGCTGAAGCACTTCGCCATCCATTACCGAATGGACCCGCGCCGAGTAACCCAGAGCGCGGATCTGGTTGGCAATCACCCCGCCCAGCAGCGAGAAACGAAGATAGGCGCGCATCGACTGGGCGACCGAAATCCAGTCATCGCCAGAAGCGCCCTCCATGGTCTCGTAGCCCTGATCGATGATCATCGAGATGGCGTGGTCATGGTACGGCACGATCGGTTCGCCGACCGCATCATGGGAGTAATAGGTCCAGTCAGGACAGCGCGACAGGCCGACCGCATCGATGCCGAGAAAATAGCACGCCGCCTTTATGTTGTCGGCGTTGCGGTCGGCATCGCGGGCCGTTGGTGAGATCTTCTCCGCCGGGGCCGCGTTCTGCAGCAGGACAAAGGCGCCAAGCGCCCGGCGCTGGGCCAGGCTCGGCGCGGCCTTGCGGGCATAGTGGCCGTTTTTGGCGCCGTCCTGCACCGCCGGTCCGAGATCACCAAACTGGGCGCGGGCAAACATGTCGGTACGCTTGGGCACCCGGGCGACATGGGCTTCGTCGATATAGGTTGTCGGCTTTTCGGCCCGCTTCAACCGTTCAAAGGGATGGGCGCCATCGACGAACCGGCGCGTACGGAAAGCCTCGGCGTTTCCGGCGTTCCTTGCAAAACCCTTGCCGACCCACCAGGCCGGGCCGTGGGTGTGAAAGCGCGGCTGGTCGGCGCGTGGCGCCAGCGGCTGGTCCATCGCCAGTTGAAAATCCGTGGTCACCACCGCCAACCCGAACCGTGTGCCAATATAGGGATTGGTCACATTGCCCTTTTCAACGTTCGCCAGCCCGGCAGCGACCGCCAGCCGGTTCAGATCAACGTCACTGGTTGAGCCGGTATGGGCACGGGCGCTGAACCCCAACACCCGGATATAGTTGGCCAACACAATGGCGGTCTCGGCGGCTCGCAATCCGGCGCGCTCGGCCTGCGCATCGGTGATCCATTCGGCACCGGGTTCTGTGGAATCGGGATCACGGGGGAAGTCGTAAAGAAACACCAACGCCCGATTGTGATGATCGATGCTGGTTGGCGGCGCATCCATGGATTCCTTCAGATCGGCCATGATCAGATCGATGCCGGA